>JAVBRC010000067.1:0-4287 GCA_031548405.1 Oscillospiraceae bacterium
GCAGTTATTATGCTTCTTCTTATTTTTGTGGGTATTGGATGCTACAAAACAGGACTAGTATCCGAAAATGGTTCTAAAGAGCTATCAAAGCTCGTCTTAACCATTGTAAATCCCATTGTTATTTTCATGGCTTATCAGGCAGACTTCAACACTGCACTTATAAAAGGCTTTATAAGCGCGTTGATTCTCTCTGTTTTTGCATATATCATAGCGATATCACTTTCATATCTGCTCATCAGAAGAAAAAGTGGTAGAGAAACCGATATTGAACGTTTCTCATGTATTTATTCCAATTGTGCATTTATGGGAATTCCTCTTGTGCAGTCAATTTTAGGTTATGAGGGGGTGTTTTATCTCACTGCATTTGTGACTGTGTTTAATATTCTCGTATGGACTCATGGAGTAATACAAATTTCAGGAGTCAAGAGCTTAAAATTCATTGTAAAGGCTTTAAAGTCGCCATCCTTAATTGCAATTTTACTTGGACTAATATGCTTCTCATTTAGTCTTCGTTTGCCTGGTATTATTTCAAAGTCTTTTGAGTTTATTGGCGCTATGAATACACCACTCGCTATGCTAGTAGCCGGTGCAACAATTGCCCGCACAAACATAATAAAAGCTATCAAAAAGCCAAGAATTTATTATGTAACAGCAATAACCCTAATTATCATCCCTCTCGTGACAGGTTTTTTATTCAGAATAATACACATGAATGAATCTTCTGAATTAGCTGTTCTTGTCGCAATGTCTGCTCCGGCAGCAACAATGTGTACTATGCAATGTTTAAATCATGGCAAAAATTCGCTTTATGCATCAGAAATATTTGCCGTTACAACTTTGCTATCTACACTGACTATGCCCTTAATAGTCTATTTCTATAAAATTTAATTTTTTAAAAGGAAGGTAAAAAAAATATGGATTACCAAGGAATCAGTAAACTAGACCTAAAAAGAAGAAACAGAATGCAGATCTTAAAGGTTATTAAAGAATGTGGCCCAATTTCAAGAGTTGATATTGCAAGCGCACTTGTAATTACAAGAGCTGCTGTTACAATCATTACTAATGAAATGATTGAAGAGGGTGTTCTATATGAAGTTGGAGAAGCTCCGGTTTCACTAGAAAATCTTCAAAAAGGCAGAAGAAAAATATTAATTGATATTAATTCAAACTTCAAATTTTCTGTCGGTGTTTCTATAAATGAAAACAGTGTAAGCATTGGTCTTTCTAATCTTAAACCAGAAGTTTTAGATAAAAGCCTTATGGATATTACTGAAGAAACAAGCTATGAGGAAATTGTTGGTTTTATTATTAATGAAACAAATCGTATGCTTCAAAATAGTTGTCTTGACTCAACAAAAACACTTGGTCTTGGAATAAGTGTTCAGCCTGAATTATGCGGTAAGATGAAAGCATATTTCAAGGATGGTAAACTTGATTTCTCTAACTTGATTGAAACTATAACAAGCAAACTTGATATCCCAGTAATTTGTATGAACTCTATCAGTGCATTGGCACTGTCAAATCAAGATAAAAATACTGATGAAAATTTTGGTAATCACGTTTTTATTAAATTTGGAAAGAGCATACATATGTCTGTTCTAATTGAAAATCAGGTAATGAATGAATATGTTAACCATACAAATTTAATTGAACGTACTATCTGCAAGTCTAACGGTACAAAGCTTAGTGGCTATCCTGACGGCTCTGTAAAGGCTGAACTAACTAGAGATGCCGTTGTGGCTAAATATGCAGCTGTACTTTCTAAGGATGAAACACCTATTTTCTGGGAAGCAACAGGCGGTAATGTAGAGAACATTAATTATAAGACTATAACACTCGCTGCATCAAAGGGTGAAGCTAAAATTGTTGAAGTGCTTAATGATATTTTCGAATGCCTAGCAGTTGTTATTAATAACTACTCAAATATTTTATTTGCACGTTATGTAATTCTTCATGATTTCTTTATGAATGAATGGCTATTTGATTATTTCAAGAATTTTATTTCAGAATATTGTGGAGATGACATTGCAAAAAGACTTCGCATTAGTTGTTCAGAAAACAACATGGAATTCTTAAGTGGCTGTGCAATTTCAATTAATGAACATTTTTATAAAAAGGGTGGCATCTAATAGTAGTGCTACTCATGCAAAATGCCGTAAGTTTTTTATTAAACTACGGCATTTTATTATAGTATAATTTAATTAATGAGGTACTATTGTGGATAAATTTACATTATTGCAAAAATATTTTGGGTATAGCAATTTTAGAAAAGGACAAGAACAAATTATAGATAATATTTTAAGTGGAAATGATGTACTTGGAATAATGCCAACTGGTGCTGGCAAATCAATATGCTATCAAATCCCCGCATTACTTTTAGAAGGAATAACTGTTGTTATCTCCCCTCTTATTTCACTTATGAAGGATCAGGTTGAAACTCTTTGCAATTCTGGCATTGATGCTGGTTACCTTAACAGCTCTCTTACAGATAATGAGTATAGAATAATGCTTTCAAAAGCCTATAATGGAAACCTTAAAATTTTATATGTTGCCCCTGAGAGACTTATGACGCAAAGTTTTTTAAATCTTGCAACTAACATTAAAATATCAATGATTACTATTGACGAAGCCCATTGCGTATCACAATGGGGACAAGATTTTCGCCCGTGCTATTTGAAAATCATTGAATTTGTTAATCAACTCTCCTATCGACCTGTAATGAGTGCATTTACTGCCACTGCAACACCTGAGGTTAGTAACGATATAACCAATATTTTAAAACTAGATACTCCATTTGTACTCACAACTGGTTTCGATCGCACCAATTTATATTTTGAAGTTCAGTCACCTAAAAATAAATTTGCGGCACTCCTCAAAATTATTGATAATAACAAAGATAAATGTGGTATCATATATTGCATATCAAGAAAAAACGTTGAAGATGTTTGCGAAAAACTCTGCAATAAAGGTTTTTCTGCTACAAGATATCATGCAGGGCTTGATGATTATGAACGAAAAAATAATCAGGATGACTTTATTTTTGATCGTAAAAATATTATGGTAGCGACAAATGCTTTTGGTATGGGAATTGATAAATCAAATGTTTCTTATGTTGTGCATTATAATATGCCTAAAAATATTGAAAGCTATTATCAGGAAGCTGGTAGAGCTGGTCGTGATGGTGAATCAGCGAGTTGCTATCTTCTTTATAGCGGACAAGATGTCAGGACAAATAAGTTCATTATTGAAAATAACGATGATAGTGAAATTGATGATGTTTCAAGAGAGTTTATAAAACAAAAGGATCTTGAACGCCTAAAATATATGACATTCTATTGTCGTACGTCTAAGTGCCTTAGAAAATATATTTTAAAGTACTTTGGCGATAACTCTAAGAATTTCTGTGATAATTGCTCAAACTGCAATGGAAACTATGAAACAAAGGATATTTCAATAAAAGCACAGAAAATTTTATCCTGTATTTACAGGTTGAAAGAAAGAAAGAAATAAAGCATTTGGTATTAGTACAGTTATTGCTATTTTAAGAGGAAGTAAAGCTGAAAAACTTTTATCTCAAAATCTTAATACACTCTCAACATACAACATAATGAATGAGGATTGTGAAATGCATTGTCGAGAAATAATTAATTTTTTAATTGAAGAAAATTATATTAATCTTTCTGGAACTGAATACCCAGTCCTTACGTTGAATAATAAATCTCGTGAAATTCTTTTTGAAAATAAAACAATTGAAATGAAGCTTATAAAGGAAACTTCGACAGTTTCAACTCCTATTACACTTAATGACATTGATACACAACTTTTTAATAAACTTAAAGCATTAAGAAAAAAAATCGCTGATATCGAAAGTATGCCAGCATATATCATTTTTTCTGATTCTACATTAAGTGATATGTGCAAAAAAAGACCGAAAAATAAAGAAGAATTTCTTAATGTATCCGGTGTTGGGTATATGAAGCTGGAAAAATATGGGGATAGATTTTTAAAGGTTATTAATGAAGAATTATAATAAACAATGAACTTATTGATAAAATTCAACTATCTACTTGTAACCCTTGAAAATAATTTTGAAGAACTAATTACATACTTATAGAATGCTCGTATCAACAATCAAACCAGCTTAAAAAAACCGACCGAAACATTGAATTTCGGTCGGCTTTTTTTCGAAAAGTAGACTAGTTTTTAATACTATCAATTATACTATCTTTTTTCACGCATTGAAACCTTAGTTTTACGAACATCCTGCAAAACAGCAGTTACAAGCTT
>JAVBRC010000038.1:0-45074 GCA_031548405.1 Oscillospiraceae bacterium
AAAATCTGACATAATAATTAAGTATTTTATATTAGATTATAAATTTTCCTTGCTTCTTACATGAAAATGATGAATATTATATAAGTCTGTCTATTAATTATATATATCTTTTATTAATATTCTCTGTCAAAGGTGATAACGGTATAATATTCAGTATTCATGTCAACCAGTCTGGCATCAATTATTTCCTTTATATTAATATCATTATATTTGCAGTCGTAAGGCATAACAACATCGAAAATTAAATTCGTATGTGTATCTCCTGAAACAACTCTGAAATCGTGTATATGCAAAGCAGGATCAATATCAGCAACAATTTCTTTTATCATGTCACGAAGTTTGTTTACATATTCATTATCCATTTCAATCGGGTCCATGTGAATTGTCATCATAATATTGAGCTCATTATGGATTTTTCTTTCAAGCATATCGATTATATCATGCACTTCAATGAAATCTTCTGTGCTTTTAACCTCGGCGTGGCAACTGCCAATCATATTCCCAGGCCCATAGTTATGAATTACAAGGTCGTGAACCCCTATTATCTTCTCATTTTCGGACATTATATCCTTAATGGAACAAACAACATCTGGGTCGGCAGACTTTCCAAGCAGCTCATCAACAGTATCTTTTATAATATCAATACCAGATTTGAAAATAAAAATTGATACAACAACACCCATGATTCCGTCAATTGGAAGATCAGTCACAAGTGCGGAGATGATTGAAATACAGGTAGCAGTTGTTGCAATTACATCAGTCCGGCTGTCTTTAGCCGTTGCAAGCATAACTGTGGAATTTATCTTATTTCCAAGCTTAGTATTGAAAAACGACATCCAAAGTTTAATCAGAATAGATAAAATCAGCGATGCTAATACTACGATATTGAAAGTTAGTTTTTCAGGATGCATTATCTTGTCAATTGAATCTTTGAAAAGTTCAAATGCAACAAATAAAATTAATACTGCAATCGAGAGTGCAGTAAGATACTCCATTCTTCCGTGTCCAAAAGGGTGATCCTTATCGGCTGGCTTTGAAGCCATTTTATAACCAAGCAGAGTTACGAGGCAACCAGCACTGTCTGACAGATTGTTGAATGCATCAGAAATAATTGAAATAGAACCTGAAATTGTACCCATAATATATTTTAGTACAAACAAAAAGATATTACAAAAGATTCCAACAAGGCTGCTTAATGTTCCGTAATTTCTGCGGACAGCAGGATTGCTGAAATCATCAGGAGTTTTTACAAATTTTTTCACAAGAAAGTTAATCATATATTACACCTTACATTTAATATAGTATATAGCTATTCAGAAACAGAGTTGAATAGCTGTAGGCAATACTGCATAAAGATTGTATGCGAAGCCACTAGGCGGGCTTTGTTCGGTGTTGCCTATATACTAATGATAACACGTTGCGTCAAAAATGTAAATAACTTTTTTATATTTGGAAATGTAAAATTCAGACTGATCTTAGCAAAATAAGCTAACCACATAAATATTGTACGCATTTTACGCACAATATTTAATTGGTGTTTCCTTAACACGTTCTTTTATAAGTAAGTTCATAGGATTTTTTTTGAAAATTCTGCGATAAATCCACCCTGTTATTTTAATTAAGTTCTTTACTGGTTTATTATAGCAATATAAAAATTCCCCAGCGTATGTTAAAACTTCGCCATTAAATCCACTTTTAAACTTGTACACGCCATAATTTGGATGAGATTCATCTTTATAAAATGGAATTCCCTGAAAATCATATAATTCGCATTTATTTTCAATTGCCCAGCAAATCATATTCCATTGCATAAGATAATTCGGCATAACATTTCTGTGTTCAGCAGTTGACGCACCATAAACATAGCACGTCTTTCCAGCATATTGGGTTGCAATAGCTCCTGAAACAGGATTCCCCTCAAAATAGCACATATACAGTCTGCAATGAACGCCAAGGTTATCAAGCATTCTTGCAAAATATTCATGGCTTCTTATAGAAAAGCCATCTCTTTTTCCCGTTTCAGTCATAAGCTTATAAAAATCATCAAGGGATTCTTTTCCACATATACGGCATTCTACACCCTTTTTAACAGCAATTCTTATATTATATCGCCATTTTTTATGAAAAGAAGAAAATATTTCATCTTCATTTCTGCCATTTATTTTAATTACATAGTTATTTCTTGCCTGAATTGTTGAAGACTCCGGTGCATTGTATTTAAATGTAAAACCAAGTTGTTTAATCATGCCTATTTCGCAAAAGTCATCTTCTGTAATGCATGGGTCAAAAACTAGTTCATAAGCATTATATTTTTTGCGTAATATTTCAATGCCCATCATGATATGTTGAAGCTGTTCACTTTTAGTATAATCACAAACTGGCCCATGCGGAGAATAGAGAAATGATTTTCTAAGAAATGGTATAGTCTTTATTAAAATTAATGCGGACGCAAAAATTTTGTTTTCTTCGTTTCTGCAAATTATCACCTCATATTCCCAATTGCATTTTACACTTGTCCAACCTAAGGACTGCATAAAATTTCCGTTAATATGATTTTTTACAAATAGTTCGTATTCTTTTCTTTGAGCTAAATTAGTTTTATTCAGTATTTCTGTCATTACTATCATCCTTTTTTAAAGAGGTAATAATGATGCATCATTTTTAAGATCTCATATATTAGACGACTGAAAACCCCAAAATGTTGCATAAAAATTTAAATTAGCCGATTATTTCTCATTTACATTAGATTTATGATATGATAGAATGAATTTATTGGATTTATTCCAAAATATATATTAGATAAGATTTTTTCTACACAAGCAAAAGGAGCAGTTACACCATATGTTTTGGTGCAACTGCTCCTTTTGCCTTTTAATTAGAATTTTATGTATAAATTGAATGTATAGATTTGAAAAAATGTACAAGAAAAAGTCGAAAAGATTTCCGACTGATTTCCTGCTCTTTTGATTTGTTTTTCTATTTGTTCTACGTTTTATATTATAACATAGAATTCCTATTAAATCAATAGATAATTTGTTAACAATTCATGAACAAATTGTGAACTTTACAGTATTTAGTATACAAACTGAAATTATTTCAACTTATAAAAAAACCTTTTCATAGCAATAAAAATATGCTATAATATAAACACTAATTTTTGACTGGAGAATTTAAAATGGTTTCACTATCTTTTAACGAATTGAAAATAAAAGCACTCGAAAAATATTTCGGAAGAATGAATGACAAACAAAAAGAGGCGGTCTTTGCTGTCAATGGCCCTGTACTCGTGCTTGCAGGAGCTGGAAGTGGTAAAACAACTGTTATTGTAAACCGAATTGCTAATATGATAAACTTTGGTAACGCATATCATGATACAAGTTATCAGGGCGATGACAGGGATTGCAAAGTACTACAAGATTACATAAACGGCACCCAAACCGACTTGGATACACTTAGAGAAATTATCGCTGTTGCACCAATTAAGCCTTGGAGCATCCTTGCCATAACTTTTACAAACAAAGCCGCCGGAGAGTTGAAAGAACGACTTTCAGCAATGCTGGGCGATACCGCACTTGATATACAGGCTGCAACATTTCATTCAGCATGCGTAAGAATATTAAGACGTGAAATTGAAAGGCTTGGTTATCAAAGCAACTTTACAATCTATGATTCAGATGATAGCCAGCGTGTTGTTAAAACGTGTATGTCAGACCTTGGAATTTCTGAAAAACAGCTGACGCCGAGAGCAGTTTTATCAGAAATCAGTTCTGCTAAGGACAAGCTCATAGAACCTGAGCAGTATGAGGAGGATTCAGCCTCAGATTTTAGAAAAACTATGATTGCTAAAGTTTACAAAGAATATCAGAAGCGTTTGTTCAGTTCAAATGCTGTTGATTTTGATGATATAATCAAACTTACTGTTAAAATTCTTGATAATTATCCAGACGCACTTGAGCATTATCAAAATCGTTACAGATATATTATGGTTGATGAATATCAGGATACAAACCATGCACAGTTCAGACTGGTCAGCCTTTTATCTGAAAAATATAATAACTTATGCGTTGTTGGTGATGATGACCAGAGTATTTATAAATTCAGAGGGGCTACTATTGAAAACATTTTGAGCTTTGAAAAACAGTATATTAATAGTATAGTTATAAGGCTTGAACAAAATTATCGTTCGACTCAAAATATTCTTGATGCTGCAAACTCAGTAATTAAAAATAATTCTGAGAGAAAGCCAAAGGAATTATGGACTGACAGCGGAGTTGGTGACAAGATTTATTGGTATAAATCACGAGATGAACGTGATGAGTCAGCTTTTGTTGCGTCAAAGGTTCTTGAATCCATTAAGGATGGCGGAAAATACAGCGACAATGCTGTTTTATACAGAATGAATGCACAATCAAATATGCTTGAACAAGCATTTGTAAAAAGTGGTATTCCATATCGCATTTTTGGTGGTATGCGTTTTTACGACCGTAAGGAAATTAAAGACCTCACGTCTTATCTTGCAGTAATAAACAACGGAAACGATGTACTTCGTTTTAAACGTGTTGTAAATGAACCAAAGCGTGGTATCGGTGACAGCACAATTAATCTTGTTACCGAAATTACTTCAGACCTTGGAATTTCACCTATTGAAGTAATGAAAAATGCTGATGAATACCCAATGCTTTCTAAAAAGTCAACGGTTCTAAAGTCGACTGCGAAAATGTTTGAGGATTTAAAAACTGCCTCTCAAGAGCTTCCTTTAGACGAATTCTTCGATTTGCTACTGGAAAAAAGCGGATACATGGAATCTATGAAAGCGCTTGGTGAGGAGGGTATCACTCGTATTGAAAATATCGGGGAACTTAAATCAACAATTATAGCATACGTTCAGGAGAGCGAAGAACCTTCCCTGAATGAATTCTTAGAGGAAATTTCCCTCTACACTGACCTTGATAAAATGGACGCTGACACTGATGCGGTAGTTATGATGACAGTCCATTCTGCAAAGGGACTTGAGTTTAACAACGTTTTCGCTGTCGGTATGGAAGACGGTATTTTCCCAGGTATAAGAAGTCTTGGCAGCGAGGAGGAGCTTGAAGAAGAACGCCGTCTTGCTTATGTTGCGATAACCCGTGCAAGAAAGCGTCTTTATATGAGCAGCTCCGCACAGCGAATGCTTTTTGGTACAACTCAAAGAAACTTTACTTCAAGATTTATAAAAGAAATCGGTAAAAATTTGATTGAAAAGCATGATAATACAGTTATTGCAAACACTGACAAACCATCTATTACACAGGTTAACTCAATTTCACTTCAGCAACAGCTTGCCAACAACAAGACTGCAAAGCCTAAATCCACAAGTGTAGCAGAGTATGCGGTTGGTGAAAGGGTAAAGCACAATATTTTTGGCGAGGGTACTATATTAAGTGTCAGAAATATGGCGAACGATGCAATGCTTGAAATTGCATTTGAAAAAGTGGGTACTAAAAAAATTATGGCAAATTTTGCAAAAATACAGAAAATATAATAGTACATAAAAAAGTACGCTTTCCAGATCGGAAGCGTACTTTTCATTTTAAATATTAACCTTCAACGGTAACAATAAATCCATCTACATTATTTCCAGAAGTTGTATAAGCTTTACCCTGAGGCACTGGAATTTCAGTATTCGCTGACGGATCAGCAGGCGCATAATAAATCTCATACTTCTTTTCACCAGCAGTAACCTTTATATGTTCGCCAGTGCTTGTATAAGACTTAACTGCCTCAATGTATTCTTCAAGGCAAAGATTATTTTCCTTCATATATATTGCGTGTGGAATACCAACATATCTGAACTGATGACTTTTTGATTCAATACCAGTTTTATCTGTCTTATCCTCAGGATATCTGAGAATAAAGCCATAATTTGCAGCGTTGTCATTTATCCATGCATAATCACCCTCAGGTGTGTAGTAATAAGGGCTTTCTTCATCATCATCAGGATAAACGCTTAAACCAAAGCTAAGACCAGTATGATATTCAGAAAATCCACCCTTAACGTCAGTGTCCGTAAGCTCGTCCTGTGATTCCTTAGTGAGGTAACCCGAAACTACCATAACATCTGTAATGCCTGTTTTATTATAAAAAGCATCCATCATAGTGTTAATTGCAGAAATTGTTTTTGACGCCAGACTGATTTCATAATCCTTATACTTATAACTGTCTGATGCCATTTCATAAACAGGTGTTATTCCAGCGGCCTCTTCAGTTGCCGGGAAAGAATATTCATGTGATTTGTTAACCAGAATCAGGTCGCCTGTATAAATTTCATTAGGCATTGCACTTATAGATGTATATGTTGTGTCGGTATCATTCGATGAATTTCCGTCATCAGTGGTGTTACTGTCGTCAGAGTTTTTGTCAGAACCCTCTTTATCGTCCTTTGAAGATGTCGGAACAATTGATGACTCGTCCGAAGACTTTTTGCTGTCACTCCCACAAGATTTACAGCACGAAACAAGCAGAATCAACAAAACAATAAAAATTGTTGCCACGACGACAATTCGATCATATCTCACACGAGAACGTTTTCCATTATAACTCATTATATTATTAAGTTCCTTTCTAAAAATAATATATACATTATAATAACATATTTTTATGTCGTTGTAAATACAAATACATATAATTTAGTCGAGTAAAGTCGATTTTTAATTTATTTATAAATTAAATTCTTTATTTGTTATAAAAATGTTTTATAGAGATGTATCAGTTTTTTTGAAAAAATATTGTTATAAATATTGTTTTTAGGTTTTAAATAAATTTTTATAAAACAAGAATTGGCTATCATATAAAATTGTTTAATACACCTAATTTAGGGATTAGCTATTGACAATTTGGCGAAAAAGGTGTATCATATAATTACAAAATTACTAAAATCTTATTTAAAACTTATTGAAACAATGGCGTTTCAATAGCGGAATATAATGTCATCCGCTGTTGAAGCGCTTTTATTTTTAAGGAGGAATTTTTCATGTCAGAAATTCAGACAGTAGCAGATTATTTTGGCTGTAATGTGTTTAGTGACACAATTATGAGGGCAAGATTGCCAAAAAATATTTATAAATCAGTGATGCAAACAAAGAAGCTCGGTGCGCCTCTTAATGACGACGTTGCTAACGTTGTTGCTAACGCTATGAAGGATTGGGCTATTGAAAAGGGTGCAACTCATTATACTCACTGGTTCCAGCCTATGACAGGTATTACTGCTGAAAAGCATGATGCGTTTATAACTCCGACAGACGATGGAAATATCATTCTTGAATTTTCTGGTAAGGAACTTGTTAAGGGTGAGCCAGATGCTTCATCATTTCCATCAGGTGGTTTGAGAGCAACATTTGAGGCTAGAGGTTATACAGCCTGGGATCCAACTTCAAATGCATTTGTAAAGGACAATACACTTTGTATTCCAACTGCATTTTGTTCTTATACAGGTGAAATTCTTGATAAAAAAACTCCGCTTTTGCGTTCAATGGAAATTGTTAACGAGCAGACTTTAAGACTTTTAAGACTTTTTGGAAATACAGTTGCTACAAGAGTTACAACAACTGTTGGGCCTGAACAGGAATATTTCCTTGTTGATAAAAAATATTACGATCAGAGAAAAGATCTTATCTTGACAGGCAGAACTCTTTTTGGTGCAATGGCACCTAAGGGACAGGAACTAGAAGATCATTACTTTGGAAATATTAAACAGCGTGTTTCAGCTTTCATGAAGGATATTGATTGTGAGCTTTGGAAGCTTGGCGTGTACGCTAAGACAAAGCATAACGAAGCTGCTCCTGCACAGCATGAGCTTGCACCAGTTTTTACAACCTCTAATATTGCTGCTGATCACAACCAGCTTACAATGGAAATTATGAAGAAAACTGCTTTAAAGCATGGTTTGGTATGCCTTCTTCATGAAAAGCCTTTTGCTGGTGTTAACGGTTCAGGTAAGCATAATAACTGGTCACTTTGTGCAAATGATGGTCAGAATCTTCTTGATCCTGGTGATACTCCAATGGAAAATGTTCAGTTTATTACTTTCCTTTGTGCTATTATAAAGAGCGTTGATGAATATGCACCGTTGCTAAGACTTTCAGCTGCATCTGCTGGAAATGATCACAGACTTGGTGCAAATGAAGCTCCACCAGCCATTATTTCAATGTTTATTGGTGATGAACTTCAGATGATTCTTGATTCAATTGAGCATGGTACTTCTGTTGAGGAAAATTCAGATAAGACTTTTGAAATTGGTGTTGATGTACTTCCAAACTTCCCTAAGGATGCAACAGATAGAAACAGAACGTCTCCATTTGCATTTACTGGTAATAAATTTGAATTCAGAATGCTTGGTTCTGCTGATTCAATTTCTTGTACAAACGTTATTATGAATACAATCTTTGCACAGGTTATCAGTGAATTTGCAGATGAGCTTGAAAAGGCAGATGATTTCAAATCAGCACTGAAGGCTCTTCTTATCAAGACAATAAAAGAACATAAAAGAGTTATCTTTAATGGAAATGGTTATTCAGATGAATGGCTTGTAGAAGCCGAAAAGAGAGGCTTGCCTAACCTTGTGTCAACCGTTGATGCACTTCCACATTATATGGATGATAAATATGTTTCAATGTTTGAAAAGTTCAAGGTTTATTCAAAGAATGAAATTGCGTCAAGAACAGAAATTCTTCTTGAAAATTATAGTAAGGTAATTAACATCGAAGCAATGACTATGCTTGACATGGTAAAGAAGTCTATTCTTCCAGCAGTTATGACGTATACTAAGGAAGTTTGCGATACAATTAATTCAATGAAGTCTGCTGGATTTGAGCCAGCGGTTGAAGCCACAATTGCTAAAAAGGTTATCGGGCTTTCAGCATCTTTGGGTAATGCTGTTGAAGATTTAGACTCAAAGAGAATTGCGTCTAAGGAGTTTGAGGGCGATATTTTAAAACAAGCCAGATACTTTAGAGATGAGATTTTTGCTAGTATGCAGAATATGCGTGCGATTGCAGACGAGCTTGAAATGTGTATGCCTGAAAGGCTATGGCCATTCCCAACTTATACTGATTTACTATTTATGCTTTAATAATCATTTAAAGGACTGTTGCTTGAAAGCAACAGTCCTTTTTGTGAAATATCCGTGTGAAATTCGCCGGGGTTAGTTAACTAACAGTACGCAAAGCGAAGCGAAGATAGTTTAGGTCAACCCTTTTTAAAGGGTTGCAGGGTCAAGGGACGGAGTCCTTGTCGCTCCGCAGAGCGAAATCTTACAGCCTCAGAAGAGCATTTTTTCTTTGGTTCTTTCTATTTTGCGATAGAAAAAAGAAAGAACGGGGGAACTCGTTAAGGGGTTGAGGGTTAGTTGAGTTGCTAGGTTTAGTTTTTCTGATTCTTTGGGTTAATTTTAGACTTTTTGTTAGTTATTCTGACGTTTCAAAACTTCCCCACTATCGTGCGTTTTGAAAGGCTGGTAGAAATCGACGTCTGTTACTTAGGGTTCTTTTTTCACTTGTAAAAAAGAACCCTCTTGTCGCCTATGGGCGACAATTCACAAGAAAAAGACGCTTGAACGATGTGGATTTCGCTCTGCGGAGCGACCAAGGCTCTGCCTTTGGAAACCGCAACCCTTTAAAAAGGGTTGACCTAAACTATGCGACATTCGTCGGACGAAGTAAACTTGTAAGATTTCGCTCTTTGCGTGCCGTTAGTTTAGTTGCTCCGCATCGTGGTAAACTCATTGACAGTTAAAAGCATGATAGTTGCGATAGCCGTTATATTCCCACTTTTACTTAAATATAAAAAAACAAGAATTGAAGCTCCAAAAATTAAAGAAATTATTTTTTGAATAACTTCATAATTATGCTCATGCTTTTCAAACAATACTTTAATAATACAACCACCATCAAGGGACGAGTAGGGGAGCAGATTGAAAAGAGCAAGCATGAAATTAACCATCGCTGCCAGTGTCATTCCGCTATAATAGTAAATTACTGCGAAAATGATATTGAAAAGCGGGCCGCTAAGTAGAATGAATATTTCATCACTAAAGGAAATAATCCTGCTATCCCTTTGCATTTGTATTCCGCCAGCCCATAGCATGATTTTTTTTATTTTAACGTTGCGTAAAACTGTAGCAAAGCAATGCCCAAGCTCATGGATAATACATGATGCGACTGCTGTGAAGCCTAGCGAGGGTGAGTTTGTTAGAGAAAGTAACGACATGACAAGCAAAAATCCAAAAGTAATGGAAACTTCAAAATGAAAAATCTTGAATTTAACCATTAATAAAATTCATCACTGTGAAAACAGCTTTTTCAAAAATCTTTTCAGTTTCTCCGCCAGTCGCTTTCTTGAACATTCCAACAAAATCCTTAGTTATATTTGGACTGATGATATTTATTACAATCAATATTATAATAAGTATAATACAAAGCGAAATCTGCATGACAAGCACATCGCCAAAGCTTTCGTTTACGGTAGTATAACCTTCATGCTTTGAGCGTACCAATTCAATTAAATCAACGGAGGATTCTTCGTTGACTTTTTTTGTATCTTCATCTGTTATTATCTCATCTGTCTTGATTTCTTCCATATTAATCTCCATTTCTGCTTTATGTGATTCCATAATAATGCTGTACAAAAACTTGTATGCGGTATTGCCTTAAATCATATGCGGACAGGGATTATAAAATGCCTTTTAAAAATGTTTTTGTGCAAGATAACAAAAATAACCTTTAATCACTAATCGACATTATTTTTAAAAGATGAGTAGTATAATAATTTCAGACACCACAAAGTGTACGGTGTTCCTTAAAAAGATGGCTTCATCATGAGGATGAGCAGAGAACAGGGGTGTATATGAAAAGCATATACGTTGATGTACTTATTGTACTGAATATTTATGTGAATTTTTTCTTGTTGAAAGCTACCGCAAGGCTTACACATACTCCTCTTAAAATTTCAAGATGCATTATTTCGTCGGTTTTTGGAAGTACATTTTCATTGACGATTTTCTTGCCTGAAATGAATTTTATGATTCCGATTTTAATAAAGCTGGTTGCAGCAGCTTTGATTACAGCAATTGCATTCGGAATTAAAGATTTGCGTTTAACGCTTAAACTTGTGGTTTATTTTTACCTTGTAAATTTTTTGTTTGGCGGTGTCATTATGCTTTTTTATCTGACCTTCAAACCAAAATTTATTGCTTTTAGTAATACATATTTTTATGTTGACTTTTCACTTTTAAGTCTTATTGTATTTACAGCGGTTGCATATTTTGCAGTGACTGTTTTACGGTACTTTATGGATAAGGGTTGTGATTTAAAGAAAAAATATAAGGTTATAATAAAAAACAAAGGAAAGACAACATCAATTAATGCAATCCCAGACACCGGTAATTCACTTGTTGATTTATTCAGCGGAAAGCCAGTTATAATATGCAAGCTTGAAGATCTAAAGAAAATAGCTGAATTTAGTTTGGAGCTTATTCCTGATAACGCTACAAATCTTTACGAAGAAAATGCGATACGCTTTATACCGTATTCGACCATTGGAAACAGCGGAATGATTCCTGTTTTTACTCCAGATGAAATCCTTATATGTGATGATGAAACTGGAAAAGTTCAAAGTGTTGATGCTATGATAGGAATTAATTCCAAAGATGTACCTGCAATTTTTAACCCAAAATTATTATGCTGAAAAGAAAGGAACTGTTATGACATGAAATGGCTCAGAAGATTTATAAACAGACTTTACTTATTTATTTACAGGAATAAAAAAACATCCGCTGATGACGTTTTTTATATTAACGGTTCTGATACTCTTCCGCCTCCACTTACAAAAGCAGAAGAATCCGAAGATTTTTTAAAGCTGGAACAGAATAATCAGCAGGCAAGGGAAACTCTGATTGTACATAATTTAAGGCTTGTAGTTTATATTGCAAAAAAGTTCGAGTCTTCTGGAGTTGGTGTGGAAGACTTGATTTCAATAGGCACTATCGGACTTATAAAGGCAGTTAAAACTTTTCGTCCTGATAAAAACATTAAGCTTGCAACGTATGCCTCAAGGTGTATCGAGAACGAAATACTGATGTTTTTGAGGAAATCGTCGCAGTATAAAAATGAAATTTCGATTGATGAGCCACTTAACATCGATTGGGATGGCAATGAGCTACTCTTATCGGACATACTTGGAACAGATGAAGACGTTGTAAACAAGGGTATCGAGAGTGAAGCCGAAAAGGATATGTTGCGTGGTGCTGTTGATTTGTTGGGTGGACGTGAAAAGCAGATTATGCAGATGAGGTTTGGTCTGACTGATGGAAAGGAAAAAACACAAAAAGAGGTTGCGGATCTTTTAGGAATTTCGCAATCTTACATTTCACGTCTTGAAAAAAAGATAATCAAAAGACTTAAAGTCGAGATGGAGAAAATATAGGTTAAAGTTAATTAACCCCGCCGAACGGCGATTCAGTTTAGGTCAACCCTTTTTAAAGGGTTGCAGGGTCAAGGGACAGAGTCCTTGTCGCTCCGCAGAGCGAAAGCAGCGTGACGCTGCACCCAATCGCCGTTCGGCGTGGCAGTTAAACTGTCGTTGACAAATTCTGAAAAAAATTCCTTTATATCAAAATTTTTTCAATCATGTATTATAATCCTTTAAGTGTCAATAATTACAATAGAAAAAGTATTGTGAGGTATTGGCTATGGCTTATAATAAGGTGGTTATATCAGGAATCAATACATCTAAGTTGACAGTATTAAAAGAAAGCGAGAAAATCGCACTTTTAAAGGAGATTCAGCAGACAGGAAGCAAAGAAGCAAAGGACAAGCTTATCAACGGAAATTTAAGGTTGGTACTTAGCGTTATTCAGAAATTTACTAATAGGGGAGAAGATGTTGATGACCTTTTTCAGATTGGAGTTGTCGGCCTTATTAAGGCAATAAATAACTTTGATTTGTCAAAGGAAGTTCGCTTTTCAACCTATTGCGTACCCATGATTGCAGGTGAACTTCGTCGCTTTCTACGTGACTTTAATCACATTAAAGTGAGTCGTTCAATGCGTGATCTTGCGTATAAGGCTATGCAGGCAAAGGAACGCCTTACTATTGAAAATCAGAGAGAACCGACAATTGAAGAAATTGCCAAAGAGGTTGGAGTTGAAAAGTGCGATGTTGTGTTGGCACTCGAAAGTATCAGTGATCCGATTTCACTTTATGAACCAGTTTTTTCTGATTCTGGTGACACACTTTATGTTCTCGACCAGATAGGTGACAAAAATGACGTTGAAAGCTGGATGGACGAGCTTTCACTTCGTGATGCAATAAAAGCACTCCAGCCAAGGGAGAAAAATATATTGTATCTGAGATTTTTTCAAGGTAAAACTCAGGTTGAAGTTGCTGATGAAATAGGAATTTCTCAAGCACAGGTTTCAAGGCTTGAAAAGGGTGCACTTGCAAAAGTTAAAGGGCATATATAGTTAACACCGCATAAAGCCCGCCTAACGGCTTTGCATGCATCATGCTAGCAAATTTTCCGTAATCTTGCACAAAAAATTTGACGTCGCAATATGCATACAATCTTTGTGTGGTGTCACCTATAGGAAAAAATGCTGTAACAAAATCAAGGTTTTGTTACAGCATGTTTTATTTTTAAAAGATTTATTAATACTATTGATTTAACGCATAAAAAATATCTTCCAAATTAGGAATAATGGTGTATAAAAGGATATTATCCGCCCAAACTAATTACGGAGGTGTTAAACGTGAAGAAAAATACAAAATCAATTTTAAGTGGAAAAGGCTTTTATGTTGCGTTGGCATTAAGTGTTGCTATGGTAGGTGTGGCTTGTTACTTTGCATATACCCAGACATCAAATAATATCTCAGGCAAGCTGAAATCGTCAATTAGCTCATCGGAAAGTAGTTCTGAAAAGGACGTGGCTGAAATTCATACGGACATACCGAAAATTACTCTTGCACCAACTACTCAGCAAGTAATTAAATCGGAAACGGAAGTTGAAGCTGAAGTTAAAGTAACTGAAAAGCCAGAAGAAAGCAGTGATGAATCTGCTGAAACTGCAAAGCCAGAAGAAAAAAAGTTGTCTATGCCGATTGAGGGAGAAGTACTCAACGAATTTAGCAATGGAGAACTCGTGAAATCAAAGACTACAGGTGCGTGGCAGACTCATAATGGAGTAGACATTGCTGCTGCATTAGGTGATGTTGTGACCTCATCAGGCTCTGGAACAGTTGTTGCAATTGATAATGACCCTCTTTGGGGTATAACTGTTACAATTGACCATGGAAACGGTATTATTACACGATATAGTAACCTTAATGAGGGTGTAACAGTTCAGGTAGGGCAGGAAGTTGGAAGTGGCGAGGAAATCGGTGCTGTCGGCGAAACAGCTGATATCGAAACCTCTGAAAACTCACATCTTCATTTTGAAGTTGTGAAAAATGGTTCATTTACAAATCCAATTGATATTATTAGTTAATAAACAAGAAGGCAGCTGCATATGTGCAACTGCCCTTTTTGTTTTTATTTTTTGATAACTTCAATTGCTTTTTGAAGTTGAGTGTCTTCTGATTGTGGTATATCTTCAATAGAAGTTTCTAAGTATTCTTCGGGTAAATCAACTTCATAATCCGGTGCAAGACCAACACCATGATAACATTCTGACTTCACGGTTCTATATTGTGCAACTGTTAATTTAAGTCCACCGCCGTTGTCAAGGTTATATGTGTTTTGCATAATGCCCTTTCCAAATGTATTTTTACCAACTAAAACAGCTTTTCCAAAATCTCTTAGCGACGCTGAGAACAATTCCGCAGCACTTGCACTATTCTCATTAACTAAAACAGCCATAGGCAAATTAAGTTCTTGTGCGTCAGATTTACATATAACTTCAGTAGTCCCATCTTTGAATTCTGCAATTGCGATGTCACCCTTTGGCAGAAGTGGGTCAAGACATTCAGAACAGGTTGTAACAAGTCCGCCGCCATTATTTCTTAAATCAAATATAACTGATTTAGCACCAGCTTCAAGACATTTTTTTAGTTCAACGTTGTATTGGTAAGAAGTGTTTTCCTTAAAGCCAGTTATTCTTATATATGCAATATCATTTTCTAGCATCTGACTTGTAACTGAAATTGAAACAATATCTTCACGAGTCATTGTAAATTCAAGACTTTTCTGTTCTCTTTTAACAGCCAATGTAACGTCAGTTCCAGTTTCACCTCTGACTAAGTTTACAGCGTCTTTATACTCCATTCCTGAAGTGTCTTGACCATCAATTTTTATTATAATATCGCCTGATTTAATGCCAGCTTTTTCAGCAGGTCCTTTCTCATTGACAGTTATAACTACAATTTCTCCTGAATCCTTTTTATTAACAGTAATTCCAATTCCGCTGATAGAGCCTTTTGCATCAAGTAGATTCTGTTCATATTCTTCGGGTGACATATAAGCAGAATATTTATCATCAAGAGCATTGACTAACGCCTTGAGGGCACTGTTTACAACAGTTTCTTCATCATAATCACCGTAGTAAACCTTATCAATATATTCATCAACTGTATAAATATCCTCAATCGATTTTGCTTTTTTACGAAGAATTGCAACATTATCATTACAAATTTGAAATGCCCAGAATGACGTTACTGAAAAAGTTATGATTGCTGTAATACCAGCGATTGCAGCAGCAGATTTAATGTTTATTTTCTTTTGCTCCATACTTGTCAGAATCCTTTCTTTATTAAGAAACCACTGATTTAAACTATTCTATCAAATCTTTAAAATATGCATAGCAATATTTTAAACATGTCATAGATTAGTATAAAATTTTTAAGGCAATACCTCACAAAGCCCGCCTGACGGCTTTGCACATATCTTGCTAGCAGATTTTCCGTAATCTTGCACAAAAACTCCTTAACATACGCCAGTATGCCTTCGGATTTTTTATACAATCTAACGAAAAACCTGACGTCGCAATATACGCACAATCTTTGTGCGGTATTGCCTTAAATTTATTTCCAAATTACACATTAAATTTCAAACAGGGCAAGTTTAAATCTTGCCCTGTTATTTTATGAGTTATATGTAGAAAAAATGCTTAGTAAAGATAACCTGAAGGATCAACTGTTGAACCATTAATTCTAACTTCAAAATGAAGATGGAATCCTGTTGACCATCCTGTTGAACCAACAGAACCAATTGCATCACCAGCAGAAACGCTTTGACCAACAGATGCATAAACTTCCGCACAGTGGCCATATAGTGTTGACATACCATCACCATGGTCGATTACAACGTAGTTACCATAACCGCCATTACAGCCACAGCTGCTATCCTTACCATAGTTGTGTGAGCAACCAGTTTTAACAAGAATAACTGTTCCGCTGGCAGCCGCAGTAACTGTTGCACCAGAAATACCACCACTAGCAACGTCTACACCAGCATGGAGTGAACCCCATCTGTAACCGTATCCACTTGATAATGTATAGAATCCAGGAACTGGCCAGCTGAGTGAGCCACCGTAACTACCGCCTCCAGAAGAGCCGCTAATTTCGCCATCGCCTGATGTGTCACTATTGCCTGAAGAATTGTTGTCATCTGAATAATAATCATCATCGTCTTCGTCGTCGTCATCATCATTTGAATATGAATTAGACTGTTCCTGCTGTCTTGCAGCAGCAGCGGCAGCAGCAGCTTGCTGTTGTCTTGCAATTTCATCATTAATTGACTGAATTTCGCTATCCATTTTAGCGTTATCTGATTCAAGAGTTGCTATATCGCCTTGTTTTGAAGAAATTTCACTTTCTTGACGAGATATGTAATCTTCTGTTTCAGAATAATCTTCCTGAAGCTGTGTCATTGCTGTGTTTAATTCAGATTTGTATTCTTGTTGTTCAGCAAGGCTTGAGTCAAGCTCAATTTTTTCAATATCAAGCTGTGCCTGAGCTTCTTCAAACTGTTGTAGTTGAGTTTTTAATGAATCAACTAATTCATTATCATGCTTTGCAACCTGAGAAATAAGTTCTATTTTTGAAAGCATATCATAAAAATCTGTTGAGCCGACAAGTGCTGATGCCAAGCTGTCATTTCCAGAAATATACATTGCTCTTAAACGATCTTTAAATAACTCAAGTCCAGCCTCGATATCCTTCTGTTTTGTTGCAATATCGTCTTCAAGTTGGTCGATCTTATCTTCTTTTTCTTCAATCTTCTTATTGAGGTTATTAATAATATCGTTTACGTTCTGAATATTTTGAGTTTGCAAATCAATTTTTTCCTGAAGTTGATTTTGATATTTTTCTTGATCAGCAATATCACCTTTAATATTATCAAGCTGTTCTTGAAGCTTATCAATTTCTTTTTGATTTTGTGCCTGTTCAGCTTCAATATCCTCAATAGTTTTAGCCTCGGTTTTTATTGGCTTACCGTAATTTACACAAGTCATGCTACCTGTTGTTATTATTGCACATAGCACAAGTGCTGTAACTTTAAGCTTGTTTTTTCCGAATCTGATTTTCATAAAATTGTGTCGGTTTCCCGACAAACACCACCATTCTTAAAATTCCGTAAATATTTTTTTATACGTTCAGATGTTTTCTTGTACTGATTACACATCCCAAAGCTCCGACAAATGCGCCAGCCAACATATAGGAAAGTGCAACTTTTACTAAAATATCACCGAATGGAAGAATACTTCCAGATCCAATGATGTTCAGTACATTTACTTCTTCAGTCATAAGTTTTACTATTGCATCATAACCAAACCATGTAATCATTGTAGCAATACCACCAGCAGCAACACCAGTTACCATTCCTTCAACAAAAAACGGAATTCGTATAAATGCGTTGGTTGCACCAACATATTTCATAATACTAATTTCATTTCTTCTCGCAAAAACACTGGCTTTTGTAGTATTGGAAATAATAACCATTGAAACAATAGCGAGTGCAATAATAATTGCAGATGCAACTATAGTTATAATTTTTTTCATTTCAACAAGGGCGTTAACAAAATCATAAGGGGCTCTAATTGACGATATGTGATCAAGGTCGTTAATAAGTACAACAGTTTCAGAAGTAAGAGAGATATCTTTAATTCTTATCCTAAATGAATCAATAAGCGGGTTGTCGTCACCCAGAGAATTAAAAATTTCTTCATATTCATTCATGCTTTTTTTCATATCATCAAAAGCATCATCTTTTGAATAAAAACTAACTTTATCAATATTATCCATTTGATTTAACAGATCTTTAGTTTCAGATATTTGTTCAGCAGTTATATCTTCAGTAAGAAAAATAACGACTTCGTTCTTATTTTCGATTTCTCCAATAACTGAGCCAATGTTAACATAGAAAAGTATTGACAATCCTACGAGCAGAAGGGAAACAAGCAGAACACAAAATGATGCAAACGCCATCATTCTGTTTTTCCAGATATTATCGAAGCCTTGCCTTGTTAAATATCTTATACCACTAATCTTCATTATTGCCTCCAATCACCTCATCAAAAACAATTTCACCGGCATTTATATTAATAATACGTCCGCCAAAATGTCTTACAAGGTCATGTTCATGTGTAACCATCAGAATGGTTGTCCCACATTCATTTATTCCCTTGAGGAGGTCAACGATTTCATAAGAAAGCTCAGGATCGATATTTCCAGTCGGCTCGTCGGCAATAATCAGCTGAGGGTCATTAACAAGTGCTCTTGCAATGGCAACACGCTGTTGTTCACCACCAGAAAGTTGGTTAGGATAGGAATTTGATTTTTCCTGAAGTCCGACAAGGCTTATAACGTAAGGAACTCTTTTTCTTATGTATTTTTTCGGTGCATCAATAACACGCAATACAAAAGCTATGTTTTCATAAACTGTCATAGACGGAATCAGTCTGAAGTCCTGAAAGACAAATCCGATTGTTCTTCTGAAATCCGGAACTTTCTTTCTTTTCAGAGTGCTGAGATTATGGTTATTGACCATAACCACTCCGCTTGTTGCGTCAATTTCTTTCAATATAAGCTTGATTAAGGTACTCTTACCAGCACCAGAAGAGCCAACAACGAATGCAAAGTCGCCATCATTGATTCTAAGGCTTACATTGTTAAGTGCGTCAACACCTGTTGAATAGGTGACAGACACATTTTTCAATTCTACCAAAATGGACACCTTCCTTAAACTGAAAAATATTCAGCATAAATAAATCTGTCCGACCATGCGTAGATTTTTAGAATTTAACCGGATTAGCGGATAAATACTTCTTAACCATAAGGGCAATCTTAAAAATAATTGCATGGTCGAATTCCCTAAGGTCAAGTCCTGTAAGTTTCTTGATTTTCTCAAGTCTGTAAACAAGAGTGTTTCTGTGAACGAAAAGTTTTCTTGAAGTTTCAGAAACGTTAAGATTATTTTCAAAGAATTTTTGGATTGTAAATAGTGTTTCATGATCCAAAGATTCTATGCTTCCTTTTTTAAATACTTCGTGAAGGAATGTTTCACAAAGAGTTGTTGGCAGATGATAAATAAGTCTTGCAATTCCAAGATTATCATAGCTGACAATGTTTTTATCTGTATCAAAAACTTTGCCGACTTCAAGAGCCATCTGAGCTTCCTTGAATGAACGTGCAAGCTCCTTGACACCGATAACGCCTGTTCCTATTCCAACATTAACTCTTGTATAGAATTCACTGCTCAGAGTGTCAGAAATAGAACGTGCAAGCTTTTCGAGATCCTTTGATTCAACAGTACTCTTAATTTCCTTAACAAGAACAATATCACTTTCAGTTATATTGAAAACGAAATCCTTGTTTTTGTCTGGGAAAAGATTCTGAATAACATCATAAGCTGAAATATCATTAGCCGAAATAATCCTGATAAGGAAAACAACTCTGCTGATTTCAGCGTTGAAATGAAGCTCTCTTGCTTTAATTACAACATCACCAGGTAAAACATTATCTAAAACAACATTTTTAATAAAGTTGTTTCTATCATATTTTTCATCATAATATTGCTTGATATTTGAAAGACTGATTGCCATTATTGTTGAATATTTTGCAGCGTTATCATCAACGCCCTCTACAAAAACAGCATATTCTGGCTTTACTCTTGAGCCAAAAGGCTTATAGGTATATCCATCTCTTATAAAAATATCATGCGAGTCATTAAGATCAAGTGAAACAAATTCGTTTGTTGTTCCAACCTTTGTAAGGTCGCTACAAGCAATTATTGTTGCAGTCTCGTCAACCACTCCGATAACAGTGTTAACTGCATCTCTCATTTGGTGAACAAGGCCCTGAAATAATCTGTTAGACATATAAGCATCCCCTTCAGTTTAATTTTTCTTTTTATACAATGCTTTTAAATGTCTTAATATATTACAAATTGTAACACATTCAAGACGTACAAATGTTAATGAAATGTTAACATTTCCAATATTTTTTTAAATTATACACAAATTTAATGTGTTGAAATTTGTTATGAAATGACAAATGGTTAATTTATTTGTAACTAAAATGTAACTAGTAGCTACATATATAATATCACATTTTTTCTGGTTTGTCAATTTTTAATATAGATAAAGAATTTCTGAGTGTCTGTAAAACAGCAGAGCAAAGAACAAGTCTGGCTTTTTTAAGTTCAGCTGTTTCAGCATTTTTTACACTGCAGGCATCATAGAACTTATGGAAAAGTGTTGCAAGTTCAACGGCATATTTTGTAACCTTTGAAGGGTCATATGTCTTTGCAGCGCTATCAATTTCGCTTGGAAGTGAAGCTAAATGACGTAAAAGTTCAATTTCCTGAGGCTTGTCCAGAACATCTAATTCTTCAGTGCAATATGAATCAAGAGTAAATCCTTCAACTCTTAGTGCGGCAATCAGACTGCAAATTCTTGCGTGAGCATACTGAACGTAGAAAACAGGGTTTTGTGAAGACTTTTCAACTGCGAGATCAAGATCAAAATCAAAATGTGAATTTGGCTCTCTTAAATTGAAGAAAAATCTTGCAGCATCAATTGGAATTTCATCAAGGAGAGTTGAAAGTGTAATTGCCTTACCTGAACGCTTTGAAAGCTTATACTTTTCGCCGTCCTTAACAAGGTTTACCATCTGCATGATAACAATATCAAGTCTTTCAGCGTCAACGCCAAGAGCAGTAAGGGCAGCTTTCATTCTAGGAATATATCCGTGGTGATCAGCACCAAAAACATCAATTGCCTTGTCAAATCCTCTTGTTACTAGCTTGTTGTAATGGTATGCAATATCAGGTACAAAATAAGTTGGAATTCCGTTTGCACGAACAAGAACACGATCCTTTTCGTCGCCAAGCTCTGATGACTTGAACCAGATTGCGCCTTCCTGTTCGTAAGTATATCCTCTTTCAGTCAGCATTTCAACGACCTTTTCAACTGAACCATCGTTGTGGAGGATACTTTCACGGAACCATGTATTATAAGAAATACGGTATTTTCCAAGATCCTTTTCAAGTACTGAAATATTTTTAGGAAGTGCAAAAGCAACAAGTGCCGCTCTGCGTTCTTCTTCAGAAACCTTTGAAAGGGAATTGCCCTTTTCAGTAAAATAGTCATGCGCATGAGCTATAATGTCCATTCCAAGATAAACATCTTCAGGCATCGGGAATTTTTCGGTATCATTATAAATTGCTGTACAGATAGCCTCAGTCTGATTATCGCATTTTGCAATAATCATAAGTCCATCCTTGCTGCAAAGCTGCATATATCTGAGTTCTAGTGACTTTCCGAATTTTTCTATTTGATTACCTGCATCATTAATATAAAATTCTCTTTCAACAGTATAACCCGCCCAGTCAAGAATTTCTGCAAGTCCATCACCGATTGCTCCGCCACGGGCATTTCCAATATGCATTGGGCCTGTTGGATTTGCTGAAACAAATTCAACAAGGATTTTCTTTCCGTCACCAGTATTTGTTCTGCCGTAGTTATCAGCTTCAGTTAGAACAGTATCGGCAATAGATGAAAACCACTTCTTTGAAAGAAAGAAATTGATAAATCCAGGGCCGGCAATTTCAATTTTTTCAAAGTATGTACCGTCAAGAATAGCTTCTTCACAAATTAATTCTGCGATTTTTCTTGGTGGAAGTTTGAAAGCCTTTGCTGAAACCATTGCTGCATTTGCTGCAAAATCTCCGTGGCTTTTATCAGCAGGGATTTCAATAATAAAATCTGGAAGTGGTTCTGCAGGAGCTTTTTCAAGCGAAATTAATCTTCCGAGTGAATCAAGTATTATTTCTCTTGCTTGTAAGGATGCAAGCTTTAATAAGTCTGCCATTGGTTAAATCAACCTTTCTATGCTTTTTTTATATTCATTATTATTTCATTATCTGACATATAACTTGTGTTAATGTCAATTGTATACTTCATATATAATTTGCCGCCATTTTCATCAAGATTATTTTCAAGAACATGAGTGAAAATTCCAATAACCATTTCACCGTATGGTGTATTATAATGGCAGTGATGCTTTTTTCCAGGTTCAATCACGAGGTCTGAATTTGTGCTACCACGTCTGATAATGGAGGCGATTTTATTTTTTGTAACAGTAACTTCAGTTTCAGAGCCTTCAAAACCAGTAGCTTCAGAATCAAGGTAGCTTATCGTATATTTTCCATCATTATAGCTGAACTTCCCAGAGGTCATAAGTTCAGTTTCGGTTTTATCATCATATACAGATTGTATACTTTTCATTTCAATCATAAATTTTTCAGAATTCAATGTTTATTCCCCTAAATTATAGCTGAACACATCTCCGCTTACTGGGTAATCAAGAAAGTGTTTAGCATTTTCTTCAAAAAGTTCCTTGCTGTCGCTTACATAAAAAACATTTCTTCCGCTCTGAGTGTTTTCGTTTAGCAAATCAGCCGAAATAAGTGCATTCCTTGCATATTTTGCCGCTTCTTCTCCAGAAGAAATGAGCGTTACATTATCTCCCATAATATCAGCAATGATATCTTTGATAACAGGGTAATGGGTACATCCGAGAATAAGTGTATCAACGCCCTCATCCTTAATAGGTGTAAGATATTCCAATGCAGCAAGCTTTGTAATTTCGCAGTCCCTTGCAGTATAGCCGTTTTCAACAAGGTGTACTAAAAGCGGGCAGGCGTTTCCTATAACTTTCGCATGAGGATTGATTACTTTAATTGCTTTTCCAAAGCTTTTGCTACGGATAGTTGCCGGGGTTGCTATAACTCCGATTTTCCCGCTTTTTGTCGCAGCACAGGCTGCCTGAGCTGTCGGAAGTAAAACGCCTGTAAACGGCATATCTTCAACAAGTGGTGTAGAACCTATAACTGAGCTGACAGTTCCACAGGCAGCAATTATCATTTTAATTTTATGTTTCTTCAAAAATTCAACATCTTCTCTGGCGTATTTAAGAACTGTTTCACGGCTTCGGCTTCCATATGGAACCCTTGCGGTATCACCGAAATAAATTATGTCCTCATTAGGCAGTATAGCGTTTAATTCCTTAACCGCTGTTAGTCCGCCCATGCCCGAATCAAAAACTCCGATAGCGTAATTGTTGTTCATAGAATGATGTCCTTTTAATAGTTTCTTTCAGCATTGTCAATTGCTTGTTCAAGCAGTTTGTCGATAAGATAGCTGTAAGTCATGCCGAGGTCTTCCATAAGCTTTGGATACATACTTATTGAAGTGAAACCAGGCATTGTATTGATTTCGTTTAAAATAACTTCACCGTCATTAGTTAAGAAAAAGTCAACTCTTGAAAGTCCCTTACATCCCATAGCCTTGTATGCTTTCAAAGCAGTATCTCTGATTTCTTTGACACTTTGTTCATCGACTTCGGCTGGAATGTGAAGTGTTACGGAGTTGTTAATGTATTTTGATTCATAGTCATAAAAATCATTACTCTTTGCAATTTCACCAACAAACGAAACAAAAGGTGAGTCATATCCGAAAACGGCAACCTCAAGCTCACGACCTTTAATAAATTCTTCAATAATAACTTTATTGTCGTGAGAAAAGGCGATTTTAACAGCATCTTTTAGTGTTTCAAGATCGTCAGCCTTGTTTATTCCGATTGAAGAGCCAGCGTTGGCTGGTTTAACAAACATAGGGAAACCAAGGTCATCAGCAATCTTTGCACACTTTTTATCGAGATGGTTTATATCTCTGAGCCCCAGCATTCTCCATTTTGCGGCTTTAATATTGTTATATTCAAGTATTGAGTGAGTGTGAGTTTTATCCATGCATGATGCTGAAGCTAAAAGTCCACAGCCAACATAAGGGATTTTTGAAAGATCAAGAAGCCCTTGAATTGTTCCGTCCTCACCGTTTTTTCCATGAAGAACAGGGAATACAGCGTCGATTCTTTTCTTTGTGTATTCGCCATTTTCAAGAATAATAATACCCTTATGGAGAGGATCTGGTGAAATAATTGCAGAAGAGCAATCAGGGTCCTTTTCCCATTCTCCCGAGGCGATATTGTTTACATCACCTGGGTAATAAAGCCAGCGACCTTTTTTTGTTATACCAATACAAACAACTTCATATTTGTCTTTGGGCATATTTTCAATAATGTTAGTTGCTGAAATCAGTGAAATATCATGTTCGCTTGATGCTCCGCCGAATATAACTGCGACTTTAATTTTTGACATTGTCTACACTCCTTAATAAAATGAATATTTTCGGTGAATAGTGAAAAATGGAGAATAATTCGCTTTACACCCCGAAATCTATTATGTATCACTACATTTTAACATATTCCACAAAAAACTTCAAGTATTTTTTATATTAAATCATATCTATTTAGTAAAAATAAATATTGAGTAACCTCAAACTATCTCCGCCAGTGGTCAATAGGTATGCTATATACTATTATATTATATATTATATGCTATGAAAAAATTCATAAAAATATTTTTTAAATCCTTGACTTTCAGGAAATACTATGCTATAATTACATTACCTCTTTTAGGGGTTATTTTTTTGTTCCTCTAAACTGAGGGAGGCAAACTATTTATTTTCCGCCCAACGGAAGAATATCGTCAGGAGGTGCCGATATGAGAGTAAAAGTAACTTTAGCTTGTACTGAATGCAAGCAGCGCAATTATTGCACGAAGAAAAACAAGAAGAATGATCCTGACAGACTTGAAATGAATAAATATTGCAAGTTCTGTAAGAAGCACGCTCTTCACAAGGAAACTAAGTAAGAGGGGGTCTTGAAATGTCGAAAGAAGAAACTAAAAAAGATAAGAAGACCTCGGACAAGTCCAAGAAAAAACAGCCTAATAAGCTTGTAAAATGGTTCAAGGACTTGAAAAGCGAATTTAAAAAGGTAGTATGGCCAACTAAAAAGACAGTATTCAACAACACTTTCGTTGTTCTTGTAACAATGGTGGCGTCAAGTATATTTGTTGGAGCACTTGATTTCGGTTTGCTCAAGCTCTTTAAGTTTTTACTGGGTATCGGTGAATAACAGGGCTGAATGTTTGACTTTAAGGAGGATTTATAATGTCAGAAGCTGCTAGATGGTATGTGATTCACACATATTCGGGCTATGAAAATAAGGTTGCACAGAATATTGAAAAAGTTGTGGAAAACAGAAAGCTTCACGATCTTATCCTTGAAGTGAGAGTTCCTACTGAAAAGGTAACTGAAATTACCGACGGCAAAACTAAGGATGTTGAAAGAAAAACTTATCCTGGTTATGTTTTGCTGAAAATGATTTATACTGATGATTCATGGTATGTTGTTAAAAACACTAGAGGTGTAACAGGATTCGTTGGCCCAGCGTCAGAACCAACTCCACTTTCAGAGGATGAGGTTTGTGCACTTGGTGTTGATCTTAGAGCCACTACTATTGAAGTTAACTTCAAGGTTGGCGATGAGGTTCAGGTTTCTGGTACAGCGATGGATGGATTTGTTGGTATAGTTCAAGAAATAAATCTCGAAGAAGGAACAGTTGAAGTTCTTGTTTCAATGTTCGGTCGAGAAACTCAAGCTACTCTGGCACTTAACCAGATTATTAAGCTTGGTGATTAAGAATACGTAATAAAAGCTGAAAGATGCTTAAAGTGGGAGAGGCAAAAATTTATTCATTGTCTCGGTGTTACCACGAATTTTGGAGGTACGAAAAGCATGGCACAGAAAGTAGTCGGCTATATAAAGCTTCAGATTGCTGCAGGCAAGGCAACTCCTGCACCACCAGTTGGTCCAGCTCTTGGTCAGCATGGTGTAAATATCATGGCGTTTACAAAGGAATTTAACGAAAGAACTAAGAATGATATCGGTATGATTATCCCTGTTGTTATTACAGTTTATGCAGACCGTTCATTCTCATTTATAACAAAGACACCACCAGCACCAGTTCTTATTAAGAAGGCTTGTGGTATCGAAACAGCTTCTGGTGTTCCTAACAAGACTAAGGTTGCTAACATTACTAAGGAACAGGTTCAGAAGATTGCTGAACAGAAGATGGCTGACCTAAATGCGAGTTCAATTGAATCAGCAATGAGCATGATTGCTGGTACAGCTCGTTCAATGGGTATCGTTGTAGTTGACTAATACCTGACAGATACGAAAGCTTTGATCTTTTGTTTTCTGAAATGGTGGGAGGAAATTTCTGCTAATCGGATTTATTGCGATTAAGCAATCCGGTATTACCACTTTATATGGAGGATTTATAATGAAACACGGCAAAAAGTATATAGAAATCAGCAAGACTGTTGATAGCTCAAAGCAGTATGAATCTGCTGAAGCTCTTGATTTAGTTTGCAAGAATGCTAAGGCTAAGTTTGATGAAACAGTTGAAGCACATATCCGTCTTGGTGTTGACTCAAGACACGCTGACCAGCAGGTTAGAGGCGCTGTTGTTCTTCCTAACGGAACAGGTAAAAACGTAAGAGTTTGCGTTTTCTGTAAGGAAGATAAGTACGAAGGTGCTAAGGAAGCTGGAGCAGAATTTGTTGGCGGCATGGATCTTGTTGACAAGATCATGAAGGAAAACTGGATGGACTTTGACGTTGTTGTAGCATCACCTGATATGATGGGTCTTGTTGGACGTCTTGGTAAGGTTCTCGGCCCTCGTGGCTTGATGCCAAACCCTAAGGCTGGTACAGTTACACCTGACGTTGCAAAGGCTGTTGCAGAAGCTAAGGCTGGTAAGATTGAATATCGTCTTGATAAGACTAACATCATTCATTGCCCAATTGGCAAGGCTTCATTTGGTTGTGAAAAACTTGAAGAAAACTTCTCAACACTTATGGACGCTGTTGTTAAGGCTAAGCCATCAGCTGCTAAGGGAACTTACATTAAGTCATGTACAGTAACATCTACTATGGGTGTTGGTGTTCCAGTTGCAACTGCTAAGTTTAGTGTTTAATCTAAATATTTAAGTAGATAGTTTTCTATCTGCTCTGAGGAATCACTGTTTAAATTTGTGTACATTATGTATCGTGGCTTTTGCCCGAATTTATTCAGTGGTTCCTTATAAATGTCCGTATAGCTCAGCTGGATAGAGCGACCGCCTCCTAAGCGGTAGGCCGGAGGTTCGAATCCTCTTATGGACGCCATGATAAAACCGAAAACTTTGTTTAATCAAAGTTTTCGGTTTTATATATTTTCGAGAGTTTTTAAACTTGTAGCTAATCGTGATTGACAGTTGCAGTTTTTACTAATGAAATTAGACAATAGATATTTGTCTATGAACTGATATTCAAGATAGTCAAAGCCTCTGTGAAGAAACTGAAAGTGGATAGAAAAATTCACGGATAGATGTTACAATAGACTGAAACAAATCAGAAGTTATGAAAGAGGTGTTATTAATTGTGTGATAATAAATCAGCATATGTTTCAGAAGAATATGATATAGAAATTAGGAAAACACTTCCATACTATGATGACTTTTATGAGCAAGTTATTGATTTAGTTAAGGCTTGTAAACACGAAGCTCTGAACTGGCTTGATGTAGGTTGTGGAACTGGAAAAATGGCGGAGTTTGCATTGGAGAACTTTGAAATGGAGCAATTCGTATTTTGTGATTGTTCTGAGAAAATGCTTGAATTTGTAAAAAAGCGTTTTAGTTTTTCAATTACAGAGTTTATTCTGTGTGATGTTCAAGAACTATCTTATAAGAATGAATTCGATGTTATTACTTCTATACAAGTAAATCATTATTTACAGAAAGAAGAGCGTAAGCTTTCTATTCAAAAATGTTATGAAGCGTTAAAAGAGAATGGCTTATTTATCAGTTTTGAAAATTATGCCCCGTTTAGTGAATTAGGTAAACAGATATATTTAGATAGATGGAAAAATTATCAAATCAGCCAAGGAAAAATTACTGTTGATTGCGAGAAACATATTAACCGCTATGGAAAGGATTACTTTCCAATTTCTGTGACGGAGCATTTGAAGATAATGCAGGATTGTGGGTTTAGAGTAGTAGAAATATTATGGCTTTCTAATATGCAAGTTGGTGTTTGGGGAATGAAATAAATTCAAATTTCTCTTAGAACTATAATTTAATAATGCTTTATATATCCGATTGGTATGACTGCCAGTCGGTTTTTTTATTAAGACAAAAAAGGACGGTATTTAACCGTCCTTTCAGTATGTCGAAAAGTGTGATTTTATCTTTTGAGTTTTATTTTATAAAAATTTTTGGTTATTCTGACGTTTCAAAACCTCCTCACTATCATGCATTTTGAAAGGCTGGTAGAACTCGACGTAAGCATACTAAGGATTCTTGTTAACTAAACCCGCCGAACGGCGATTGGGTGCAGCGTCACGCTGCTTTTTCACATGTAAAAAAGAACCCTCTTGTCGCCTATGGGCGACAATTCACAAGAAAAAGACGCTTGAACGATTAGGTATTTCGCTCGTTGCGACGAACGACCAAGAGTCTGCCTTTGGAAACCGCAACCCTTTAAAAAGGGATGACCTAAACTAAATCGCCATTCGGCAGGGATAATTAACTAATCCCGCCGAACGGCGATTGTGTATAATATTACGTTCTCTCAGTTGCAACAACATCTCTGAAAGCCTGTTCAAGCTCAGAATCAATCATTTTATAATCAGTTCTGCTATAAAACACGTCTGTTATATCCCAAAGCATTGGACACATTCCACGCTTATAAGCTTCACGACATACTGAAGATAAAAATAATCTTACTGATTCAGGATTCTTATTCTTTGTTGCACTTCCATATTCACCAATAATAACTGGAATTCCCTTGTCTACAAAGGTTGTTTTTAAAAGCTCCATATTCTTTTCAAGCTCATTGAAATCAATCTGTGAGCCCCAGTCATACCTTACTCTGCCCCAGCTTGCATCTTCTTCTAATATGCAGAAGGTTGAAGGTGTGTAATAATGGACTGAAACTGCGCAACGTGACTCCTTATCTTCTGGCATCTGGAAAAGTGGATCACAAGTTAGTTCTACATCAGTTGCGTACCCAGCAATTAGTAAATGACGCTTTGCATTGTTCCCTCCAGAATTTCTTACAAGGTTTACAAACTCTTGATTTATGCTGTTGAGTATCCCGTAAGCCTCAGCCTTACCGTCATCAGAACCGCTGTATCTGTTCCAGATGTCTTCGTAGACACCCTCCTCGTTAAGTGATTCAAAAATCACTTTATCTCCATAGTTCTTGAAATTTTCGGTGATTTGCGTCCATATTGTAGTATACTTGAGTAAGCATTCGTCATATTCAGTTGAAAATTTTTCAAACCAACCGTTATCCCAGTGAATGTTAACAACGGCATACATATCATTTTTTACTACATAATCTGTAATTTGCTTTACACGCTTCATAAGGTCGGGATTTATTGTGTAATCATCTTCAATCAGATTTGACCACGCCACTGGTATTCTTACAGAACTAAATCCAGATTTTGCATACCCTGCAACAAGCTCCTCTGTTACAACAGGCGAACCCCATGCTACTTCATAATTTGAAATATCGCTGTCATCAATCCAGTCACCGCAGGCTTCAAATGTGTTTCCGAGATTAATTCCAAGCCCCATGTCTGCAACGATTTCAGTAGTTGTCATATCACGCATTTGTGGCTTATCTTCAGCCTTTTTACCACAGCCAGAAAGGATAGTTGTGGCGGTTACCATACAGATGAGTAATGAGAAAGCCTTTGTAATTTTCATAGTAATTCCCCCTATTTCATAAATGTAAATTCTTCTAGTTCAAAGAGCCTTTTGTCCTTGAACATATATGCAGTCCAGTCATTATAAGTATCATCAGCTATAAAGTATATAGCGTGTCTGCCTGTAACAGCTTTAATGCGAGAGGTATAAATTCCGCTGTCAAGACCTATTTCACAAACACCCAGTTCTTCTCCGTTTTCATAATCGTCAGCAACAATCCTGATAAAGCTACGACAGCCTTGCCCATTGATTTTAAAGCTTACCTCCATTGTTTCACTGGAATAATCATTACCAAAATCAAAGTATTTATAACCGATTATGCTACCTTTAGTGATGCCAGTTATACAACGGGTAAAAACATTCTTTTCAGTAACGTAACATCCACCTTTTAGTACACAAGCTATATCAGCTGGATTAATTTTATAAGGAGAGAGAGATTCCTCAAATCCAAGTGAAGTCATTTCAACCTGTGGGATTGTACCGTCGGGAAGGATTTCAATTTTTTCAACACAAGCACGTCTTGACATAATAGTACCGTTGGTTCCACGGTGATAGAAAATGTACCACTGTCCGTTTATCTCACAAATTGAACCGTGATTATTGCTACCAGGGTGATCAATTTCATTATCAACAATAGTTCCCTTAAATTCAAAAGGGCCAAAAGGTGAATCAGAGGTTGCATAAACAAGCCTACTGCCTTTTTTAGGGGAGTAGATGAGATAATATTTATCTCCGATTTTTCTTGCTGAACAGCCTTCAAAAAACTCGAATGGACTTTCTACAGGGATAATATCTTTAACATAGCTTCCATCAATAATTTCGTTCATTTTCTCGGGATTGACTTTGGCCGCAAAGGAACTTTCAAAGCCACAGTAAATATAAACCTGACCGTCGTCATCTCTCAGCACACCTGGATCAATAAACCAGCCATCGCCGAAGCAGTTGTCATTGTTTATGTACTCATATGGTGCAATCAGTTTGAAAGGCCCTTCAGGGTGCTCGCTTACGGCAACACAGCCTCTCGCTCCGATTATGTATGCGAAAAGGTAATACTTCCCGTTATGTTCTATTACATCTGGAGCGAAAAGTTCACGCTCTGTCCACTCGCTTGTATCAGATTTATGATCATCATCATCTCTGGTATGAAAACTGTCACCGTGACATTCCCATTGTGAAAGATTGTTGAGTGGGGCAGACCATACTTTCAATTTGTAATCACAAAATGAGTCTGAACCAGCTTTATCGTGAGAACCATATATATAAACACGGTCACCGAAAACTCGTGGTTCGCCGTCGGGGATATATTCCCATAGAGGTAAAAATGGATTTGGCATAATTTTTTCTCCTATTCTGTTGCGACATTTGACGGGGATAGTTAACTAACTGCACACAAAGCGAAGCAACATCAAAAGTTTACTCAATTTTTTCAAAAATTGCGGTTTCCAAAGGCAGAGCCTTGGTCGCTCGTCGCAACGAGCGAAACTCCTTATCGTTTAAGAGCATTTTTTCTTTGGTTCTTTCTTTTTTGCGATAGAAAAAAGAAAGAATGTAGAACTCGTTAAGGGTTTGAGGGTTAGTTAAGTTGCTAAAGATAGTTAAGTAACTGACACAATAGCGAAGCGAAAATAGTTTAGGTCAACCCTTTTTAAAGGGTTGCGGTTTCCAAAGGAAGCGCCTTGGTCGCTCGTCGCAACGAGTGAAACTCTTTATCGTTCAAGAGCCTTTTTTCTTTGGTTCTTTCTATTTTGCGATAGAAAAAAGAAAGAACGTAGAACTCATTAGGTGTTTGAGGGTTAGTTAAGTTGCTGGATTTAATTTTTCTGACTCTTAGGGTTAGTTTTAGGCTTGCCTGTTAGTTATTCTGACGTTTCAAAGCTTCCCCACTATCGTGCGTTTTGAAAGGCAAATAGAACTCGACGTAAATCCTAAAACTAAGCCCGCCAAACGGCGATTGGGTGCAGCGTCACGCTGCTTCACTAGAAAAAATGCGCCCTACGGCTATAAGATTTCGCTCTGCGGAGCGACCAAGGCGCTGCCTTTGGAAACCGCAACCCTTTAAAAAGGGTTGACCTAAACTATGCGACATTCGTCGGGGTTAGTTTACTTCGCCCGCCGAACGGCGATTGGGTGCAGCGTCACGCTGCTTTCGCTCTGCGGAGCGACCGATGCTTTGCCTTTGGAAACCACAACCCTATAAAAAAGGTTGACCTAAACTTCCTTCGCTTCGCTATGGTTACCGTAAAATGAACAACGCCGAATGACTATTCAGTTGATATAATTATAATATATTGTTAAATTATGTATTGAAATTTTTTGAAAAATATATTATAATAATTATAGCACAAAAAAACACTCATGTCCTTGAAAATAAAGACACCTTATAGCACAAAACAGACATGATTAGGAAACGGAGAAAAGTATGGATAAAATGCATTTACATTATTTTACAAATGACGAAATGATGCCGTTTTTTATTCACTATGGTAGCCATGATGATGATATGAGAATGCATTATCATCATGATTTCTGGGAGCTGGTTATAGTATTAAGCGGAACAGCCACCCATGCAGTTGATAATGAGGAATATGTTATTAGCCGTGGGGATGTTTTTGTTATAAATAGTAAAATTCCACACGGCTATAGGAATACAGATAATTTTAGAATTTGCAATATTATGTTTCAGCCCGACATTTTTAATAGTGAGCGTGGTTATATTGGTACGCTTTCAGGGTTTCATGCACTTTTTGTTATTGAACCGTACCTTACAGAAAGTAGCTGTTTTAAAAGTCGCCTTAAATTAAGTATTGATGATTATGAAAAAATAAAACGTCGGCTTGATAGTATGGTTAAAGAGTATGATGAAAAAGACTTCGGCTGGCAGACAGCGATTAAAAGCCTGTTTATGCTTTTATCTGTTGAATTGTCAAGGCTTTATAGCTTTAAGAATATCGGCGGAAAAGAATCAGTGATTTACATTGCTAAACCTATAGCTTATATTGAAGAGCATTTTAAGGAACAAATTTCACTGAGTGAGCTTGCAGATATGGCTAGTATTTCGCCACGGCATTTAACACGCCTTTTTAGTGAAACTTATAAGACAACACCGCTTAAATATATAAATTCATTAAGGCTTAATTATGCTGGGGATCTACTTGAAAATACAGCTATGAGCATTTCTGATATATCATTTGCCAGTGGTTTTTTAGATAGTAATTACTTTTCCAGAGCTTTTAAAAAAAAGTTCGGTAAAACACCTATTGAATATCGTAAAAGTAACGATAAAGCTTTTTGAATTGTTTGAAGAATGTCATTTTTAATCTGGAAATTAGTAAATGTGCCATATGATTTTAAATTAATTTGTTTAAAATGCCAAAAATAAAATTTAATTTGAAAAAGTGTGTACAAATTAGGAAAATGTATACTCTAATATTATAGAATCGAAGAAATTGTTGGAGTTTTATATTTTAGTACGAAAAGTTGAAAACAGGGGGGAGTTAAATGCTCGGAATTTGTATGGCTTTGATCGATGATGATGTGAGCCAGTCACAGTTTGATGATATAGTTTTGAAATATGAAAAGAAACTATATGGTTACGCATTCAGCATTTTACACAATACGGCACTTGCAGAAGAGGCGGTCTGGGAAACCTTTTTTGCAATTGCCAAGAATTTTGAAAAGGTAAGCAGCGGTGGTATCAAAAGTATAGAAGCATATCTCGTTATTACTTTGAAAAATACTTGCTACAGAATTTATAATAATGAAAAAAAGCACGCACAGTCTGTTTCGCTTGAAACAATTTCAAGCTCCGAAGAACCGTCTTTCGATGAATTTGATAAGTACGAATTTTCTGACTTATGTGAGGCATTGAAAAGTATGAGCAATGTTTATCAGGCGGTAATTACTTATATGCTATACTGTGAATATAATGCTGATCATACAGCGGAAGTTATGGGCATTTCACGCAGTACAGTTTATAAATATTTAAATGGGGCAAAAAAAATACTATGTAGTAAATTAGGAGGAAACAATGGATAAGAATTCTAATTTTTACAAAGCCATTGAAGAGGCTTTGATTAAACCTTGTTCAGATGAAATGAAGAATTTTGAAGAAACACAACACGAATTTTCTGATGAATATAAAAAAAAACTTTTAGAAATAAGTAAGTCATGCAAAGAGAAAAATAATTCTGATTCAAGCGGACATAAAAAAATAAAGATGAGTTTTAGGCTTTTTTCTGTTATTTTAGCAGCTGCTATTCTTGCGGGTACTGTTACAGTTACCGCAAATGAATCCGCACGTCGTTATTTTTATAGAATATTTAGTGCGGACATTGATATGTCTTCAATTAATGAAGATGAACTAAAAACTGATAAGCAGATTTATAAACAGGCAGTTCAAACTACACCATTAGAAACAGATTTTATAGAGGCTGAGGTTTATGAAGAAGTAGCAGAATTGTTATCAGAGTCAGCACTAATTACATCAACTAAAGAAGTTGATATGCCGACAATTGAAACAACAGTTATGCCAGAATATCTGATTGATCTCGCAGAAAATATAGTAACACAGCAGTTAGAAGAAAATATTGTGGAACAGCCAATTCTGTTGGAAAGTTATCCAATGGATATTTCAGACGAAGCTATACAGAATTTTGGTGAAATAAGCGACTCGAATAATGTATTGGTTGATAATTCTGAAATTATTATAACTGATGTTAATCCAATAGTAACAGATCAGGTTACAACTGAAACTACTGAGGTTGTCACAGGGAAAAAATCTGATGGAAACCATTTGCCAAATGATAAAATAAGCGAACCAACTAAGGGCATGATTACAATGGAAGTAGTTGGGGATACATATGGTACTACTATAAAAACAGTAAACGAGCCTGATGCTGTTGATTCTACTGAAGGGATTTTAGTTGAGCCTACAGAAAATATGTTAAAGTAAATAATTTCTATTTTTGTAGACAAAACAAAGAAATTATGACTCTATATTAATGAAAGTATTAAAGTAGCCAGTATGACTAACAATGAGAGGGGAGTCATAGCGGATAGCTTTAAGAACCTGTCTTCACAAGCATAAGCACACGTCTTTTCGGCAAATTTCCCCGTATACTTCGTTAAAAATCCTTGAAAGGCGCAAGCATTCCTGCGGATTTTTGCCTTGTCTGCGACAAAATTATGCCTGAAAAATCCGTGCACTTTCTTGTGAAGACAGGTTCTAATATATATCAAAACCTTCCTATTCTTACTGAAAAATATTATTCGTTATCATGTGATATCGGATAATATTTTTTTATCGGTTGACACTTATTAGTATATATGATATAATGCAAATATATAGAAAAACCAAGTTTTAAAATACATTTTTATTAGTCTTGGGTTATGTTAAGCGTCTGCGTAATTCGGACGACTTTTTTATTATATGGAGGAAAAAATGGGATTTTTCGAGAAAATTACAGCTGTTGCGACAGCACTTGTGTCTGTGATTTCTGCATCGGGAACGGTTTATTCATCAGATGCATCAACTTATAAAAATGATGCGGTATCTTTTTATGAAACATGGAAGGATAAGTATGTTGTTAGTGACAAATATGTTACTGACGAAATGCAATATTACGTTTATTATTCTGATGAGGAATACGATGGCGGTAATACATCTGTACCTGTGACTGTTTCTGAGGCACACGGCTACGGAATGCTTATTATGGTGAGTATGTCGGATTATGATTCAAAGGCTAAGGATTATTTTGATGGCATGTATCGTTACTATAAGGCTCACCCAAGTGATATTGGTTCAAATTTAATGTCATGGCAGCAGTGCGACAACGGAAAAGAGCTTATTGACGGTGCAGATAGCGGACAAATGACTGGTGGGCATTGTGATTCGGCAACGGACGGCGATATGGATATTGCTTATTCATTGTTGATGGCTGATAAGGTCTGGGGCAGTGATGGCGAGATTAACTACTATGCACAAGCTATTGCTGTTATAAACGATATTATGGAGTATGATATAAATCATGAGTACTGGACTGTGACTTTAGGTGACTGGGTTTCTGAATGCAGCAAGAGCAATAAATATTATTCCGCAACCCGTGCATCAGATTTTATTGTACAGTATTTTCCAGTGTTTGCAGAGGCAACAGGTGACGATAACTGGTTGAAGGTATATGATACAACATACGGTATCATTAACGACATGGTTTCTGAATATCAGACTGGCTTGCTTCCAGATTTTCTTATAAGAGATTCATCAGGAAAGTTTAATCCGGCACCCGCCAATTTCCTTGAGAGCGACTATGATGGTGCATATAGCTATAACAGCTGCCGAGTTCCATGGAGAATAAGCATGGATTATATTGTAAATGAAAATGAAGATGCATTAGCTTTTACAAATGCAATAAATTCGTTTATAATTGATGCCACAAAAGGAGAACCTTGGGATATAATGGCTGGATACACTCCTGATGGAGAGGCGCTTGAGGGGTACAACGACCTCTGCTTTACAGCACCTTTTATTGTTGCAGCTCATTGTGGTGACAATAAGGAGTGGGAAGACGAACTTCGTGGTTGTATTGTAAATTATGGTGATGACGTTTATTATGGTGACACAATAAAAATGCTTTGCCTTATCGCTTGTACAGGTGAATGGATAGTTCCCAGATATTCTACTCAGGAAAATGAAAGAGGCGACGTAAATCTTGATGGTGTAATAGATAATGATGATATACAGACGCTCGGAAATCATATAACAGGCAAAGAAGCATTAAGCGAGAAATTTTTAGAAAGCGCTGATATTATTAGTGATGGTGTTATTGATGTATTTGATATGGTTATGTTGAGGAGGATTTTATCAGAACATGTACCTTTGGCGGAGAAAGTTAACTAACCGCACGCAAAGCGAAGCGACATTCGTCGGGGATAGTTAACTATTGTCATGTTTTATCTGAATAAATCTATTGACAACGTTGTCAAGCTATGGTATAATTCAGATATCATTTAAGATTTGAGGTGGAAAGATGCGCAAAATTTCTTGTTAATTTTAAGTATACAAATTATTAATATTTACGGGGTTCTTATACCCGTTTTATTGTTGTACTTTTTTACAGGAAATTTGCTGTCTTTTCGTAATTATAGAAATGCTGACTAGGCTTGTACACAGATATTGTGTGTACTTGTAATTATTCAGCATTGCTGTGTATATATTAGCAGAATTGCTATCTATACCTTCCGAAAAGAGTTATGGGATTTCCTGTAGCTATATTTTTTGGGAGGTATTTTTTATGTCAGTAATTAGTGTAACAAACCTTACGTTTGGTTATGAGAATGGTTTTGATAATGTTTTTGAAAATGCAGGCTTTCAGCTTGATACAGATTGGCGACTTGGATTTATTGGAAGAAATGGGAGAGGTAAAACAACCTTTTTAAGAATATTAATGGGGGAACTGGAATACTCGGGGAATGTTTTGGCTGATATGGATTTTGAATATTTTCCTTATGTCATTTCTGATGAGAATGAGTATACGATTGAAATAATACGCAATATATCTCCTGGTGCTGAGGATTGGGAAATTTACCGTGAAATATCACTTCTTTCTCTTTCGGAGGATACTCTTTACAGAGAGTTTTCAACTCTTTCAAACGGGGAGAGAACTAAGGCAATGCTTGCTGCAATGTTCTTAAAGCAGAACGCATTTTTGCTGATTGATGAGCCGACGAATCATCTCGACGTAGGCGGAAGAAAAAAGCTTGCAGAATATCTTAAAAAGAAAAGTGGGTTTATACTTGTCTCCCACGACAGAACATTTCTTGACGGATGTATTGACCATGTCCTTTCAATAAATCGTAGAAGTATTGAAGTTCAAAAGGGTAACTTTACATCATGGAAGCAAAACAGAGATCGTCAGGATAACTTTGAAATTTCACAAAATGAAAAACTTAAAAAGGATATAAAAAGACTTGAAACATCTGCAAAGCGTACTTCAGATTGGTCTGATTCAGTTGAAAAGACTAAAATCGGAACTAGAAACTCAGGACTTCGTCCTGACAGAGGTTTTATAGGTCATAAGTCAGCTAAAATGATGAAGCGTTCAAAGTCAATTGAGCAGCGAAAAATTTCAGCTATTGATGAAAAATCTGAGCTTTTACAGGATGTTGAAATGTCGGCAGATTTGAAAATGTCTTATCCGCCTTTTGAAGGAAATAAGCTTTTGAGTGCAGATAAAATCAGCTTGAAGTATGGTGATAAAATAGTTTGCTCTGATATTAGCTTTGAAATAAATAAGGGTGACAGAATTGCTTTGACGGGTGAAAACGGAAGTGGAAAGTCAAGTATTCTAAAATTTCTTTGCGGCGAAAATATAGAGTATACTGGAAATCTTTATAAGTCTGGACGACCTGAAATATCGTATGTTCCTCAAAATGTTTCTGGACTTAGTGGAACGCTTGAAGAATATGCAGAAGAAAAATCTGCTGAGTTAAGCTTGTTTTTGGCTATACTCAGAAAGCTTGGTTTTGAGAGAACACAGTTTGAAAAAAGATTGGAGCATTTTAGTGAAGGACAGAAAAAGAAGGCAGCAATTGCAGCGAGCCTTTGCACTAAGGCTCATTTGTATGTATGGGACGAACCTTTGAACTTTATTGATATTATTTCAAGAATGCAGATTGAAGATGTTATTTTGAAATATTGTCCAACTATGATTTTTGTTGAGCATGACGAGGCATTTTGTGAAAATGCAGCAACAAAAAAGATACAACTCTAAATTAAAGGACAACTGAGTAAATCATGCCTAACGGCTTTGACTCAATCTGCTTGCCATATTTTGAACTATAGGTATACACTTGAAAAAAAGGCTAAAATGTGGTATAATAAATTCATTATTTAAGGAATCGGTAAGGAGTATTTAATGAATATTTTACATCTCAAATATGCAGTAGAGGTTGCCAGAACGGGTTCAATTAATAAAGCAGCAGAAACTTTAATTATGGGGCAACCTAATTTAAGCCGTGCAATTAAGGATCTTGAAGCGTCACTTGGGATAACTATTTTTGACAGGTCTTCAAAGGGAATGGTTGTAACACATGAAGGTGAAACTTTTCTGGGCTATGCTAAAAAAATATTGCAGCAAATTGATGATGTTGAAGAAATATACAAAACTGGTATTCCAATAAAGCAGAAGTTTTCAATTTCAGTACCTCGTGCCAGTTATATTTGTGATGCTTTTGCTCAATTTTCAAAAAGCATCTCATCTGATCCAGCAGAAATTTTTTATAAAGAAACCAATTCTTCTCGTGCAATTAAAAATATTCTTCATTCTGATTATAAGCTTGGTATTATAAGGTATTCTGAGAATTATGATAAGTATTTCAAGGAAATGTTAAGCGATAAGGGACTTACATTTGAGATGGTTACAGAATTCAAGTATATGCTGATTATGAATAAGAACAGTCCGCTTGCTAAGAAAGAGAAAATTAATTTTTCAGATCTTTGTCCATTTATTGAAATTGCACACGCTGATCCGTTTGTACCGTCAATATCTCTTGCAACTGTTAAAAAGGAAGAACTGCCAGATAATGTTGATCGTAGAATATATGTCTTTGAGAGAGGCAGTCAATTTGAACTTCTGTCTGAAAATTGTGATACATTTATGTGGGTATCGCCAGTTCCGGATAAGCTTCTTGAACGTTATGGGCTTGTTCAGCGTGAATGTCCTGATAACACCAGACTATATAAAGATATGTTGATTTATAGAAAGGATTATACTCTAACAAGATTGGATAAAATGTTTATTACTGAGGTTTGTAATTCAAAGCGTCACTACTTTAATTAAAGCGAATTTAATAATTTTAAATTCTAAGGCTGTTGCAAGATTATTTTGCAACAGCCTTTTTGGCATGCCTTAAAGGGTATATATCAAAATACAACATAGCTATATAAATCTTATAATTGTCAAACCTTAAAAAGTGTGTTAAAATATTAACAATCCAAGAAAAATGTCGAAAAAACATGGAGCATTGCATTAAAATATAGGAGGAAAAATTATGGAAAACAAGACTTATGAAATTGTTGATGGTGTAGAAAAGCTGGAGCTTGCTATATCAAGAGTAAGAGCAGCACAGAAAATTTTTGCATCATATTCACAGGAACAGGTTGATAAAATCTTTTTGACAGCAGCGACAGCTGCAAACAGAGCAAGAATATCACTTGCTAAACTTGCAGTTGAAGAAACTGGAATGGGTGTTGCTGAAGATAAGGTAATCAAAAATCATTATGCTTCAGAATATATTTATAATGCATATAAAGATACAAAAACTTGTGGAGTTGTTGAAGAGGATAAATCCTTTGGAATAAAAAAAATAGCAGAGCCTATTGGTGTTGTTGCAGCAGTTATTCCTACAACAAACCCTACATCAACTGCAATTTTCAAAACACTTCTTGCTTTGAAAACAAGAAACGGAATTATAATCAGCCCACATCCAAGAGCTAAAAACTCAACAATTGCAGCAGCTAAGATTGTTCTTGAGGCAGCCGTTGCAGCTGGTGCTCCAGAAGGAATTATTTCATGGATTGATGTTCCAAGCCTTGAAATGACTAACATTGTTATGAAGGAAGCAGATATAATTCTTGCAACTGGTGGCCCTGGAATGGTTAAGGCAGCATATTCAAGCGGAAAGCCTGCTGTTGGTGTTGGTGCTGGTAATACCCCAGCAATTATTGACGATACTGCTGATGTTATTTTGGCTGTAAACTCTATTATTCATTCTAAAACCTTTGATAATGGTATGATTTGTGCGTCTGAACAGTCTGTTATTGTTCTTGACAAGGTTTATGATGCTGCGAAGGCTGAGTTTGCTGCAAGAGGATGTTATTTCTTAAATGCAGAGGAAACTGAAAAGGTTCGTAAGACAATTATTATAAATGGTGCATTAAATGCAAAAATTGTTGGCCAGAAGGCTGTTACAATTGCGGCTCTTGCTGGTGTACAAGTACCAGAGGGTACAAAAATACTTATTGGTGAGGTTGAATCAGTTGAGCTTTCTGAAGAATTTGCTCATGAAAAGCTTTCACCAGTGCTTGCAATGTATCGTGCAAAGGATATTAACGATGCATTTGAAAAGGCAGAACATCTGATTGCTGATGGTGGTTATGGACATACATCTTCAATTTATCTTAATGCAGTAACAGAAAAAGCAAAGCTGGAAGAATTCGGAGCAAGAATGAAGACTTGCCGTATTCTTGTTAATACACCTTCTTCACAGGGTGGTATTGGCGATATTTACAACTTTATGCTTGCACCATCTCTTACACTTGGCTGTGGCTCATGGGGTGGTAACTCCGTTTCTGAAAACGTTGGCGTTAAGCATCTTATTAATATTAAGACAGTTGCTGAGAGGAGAGAAAATATGCTTTGGTTCAGAGCTCCTGAAAAGGTTTACATTAAGAAGGGTTGTCTGCCAGTTGCCCTTGATGAACTTAAAAATGTTATGGGCAAAAAGAAGGCGTTTATTGTTACAGATAGTTTTCTGTTTAATAACGGCTACGCAAAGCCTATTACAGATAAGCTAGATGAAATGGGTATAAGCCATGCTACATTCTTTGATGTTGAGCCTGATCCAACCCTTGCTTGTGCAAAGGCTGGTGCTGAACAGATGCGTTCATTTGAACCAGATTGCATCATCGCTCTTGGTGGTGGTTCTGCAATGGATGCTGCAAAAATCATGTGGGTAATGTATGAACATCCTGAAGCTGATTTTATGGATATGGCAATGCGTTTTATGGACATCAGAAAGCGTGTATACGGTTTCCCTAAAATGGGTGAAAAGGCATATTTCATTGCTGTTCCTACTTCAGCTGGTACTGGTTCAGAGGTAACTCCATTTGCTGTTATAACAGATGAAAAAACTGGTGTTAAGTATCCGCTTGCTGATTATGAACTTCTTCCTGATATGGCTATTATTGATACAGATTTCCATATGTCAGCACCAAAGGGACTTACAGCAGCATCAGGTATTGATGCACTGACTCATGCTCTTGAAGCATATGCTTCAATGCTTGCAACAGACTATACTGATTCACTTGCACTTCGTGCAATTAAGATGATATTTACATATCTTCCAAAGGCATATGATGACGGACAAAATGATATAGTTGCTCGTGAAAAAATGGCTAATGCTGCAACGATTGCTGGTATGGCATTTGCGAATGCATTCCTTGGAGTATGCCACTCAATGGCACATAAGCTTGGTGCGTTCCACCACCTTCCACACGGTGTTGCTAATGCTCTTATGATAAATGAGGTGCTTCGTTTTAATGCTGCTGAAGTTCCAGCAAAGATGGGTACATTCTCACAGTATGAACATCCACATACTCTTGCACGTTACGCAGAGATTGCTGATTATCTTGGCATCAAGGGTAATACTGACGAAGAAAAGCTTGAAAATCTTATTAAGGCAATTGATGAGCTTAAAACAAGAGTTGGTATAAAGCTTACAATCAAGGAATACGTTGCTGATGAAGCAGACTTTATGGCTCGTCTTGATGATATGACAGAGCAGGCATTTGATGATCAGTGTACTGGTGCAAACCCACGTTATCCACTTATGAGCGAAATTAAGCAGATGTACGTTAATGCATATAACGGCACAAAGTTTGTTGAGGTAGAAACTCCAAATGCTGATGTTAATATAACTAATGCAAAAAAAGGCGATTTCAAAAAAGCATATCGTAAATAATCATTATAAGGAGGAAGTATATTATGAAACTTGACAGAGTAATAGCAGTCAGAAAGTCAAAGACTGTTTTCAGAGATGGCGACAATTGTGTTAAGGTGTTTAATGCGGAATATTCAAAAGCTGATGTTCTTAACGAGGCTTTAAATCAGTCAAGAATTGAAGAAACAGGACTTAATATTCCAAAGATTCTTGAAGTTATAACTATTGATAATAAATGGGCGATTGTGTCTGAATTTATTAAGGGAAAAACTCTTGCACAGCTTATACAGGAAAATCCTGAAAAGAAGGACGAATATCTTGAGCTTTTAGTAGATTTACAGCTTGAGGTTCAGCAAAAAACTGAACCGCTTCTAAACAAATTAAAGGATAAAATGCATCATAAAATCAGTATGACAGATCTTGACGCTACAACACGTTATGATTTACATACAAGACTTGAAGGTATGCCAAAGCATAATAAAATTTGTCATGGTGACTTTAACCCATCTAATGTTATTATTTCCAATGATGGTACTCCATATATTATTGACTGGTCACACGTTACACAGGGAAATGCATCTGAAGATGCAGCAAGAACCTATCTTCTTTTTTGGCTTGACGGAGATATTGAAGGTGCTAAGAAGTATCTTGATCTGTTCTGTAAAAAGAGCGATACTGCAAAGCAGTATGTACAGAAATGGATGCCGATTGTTGCTGCTTCACAGCTTGTAAAGGGCAATGAAAAGGAACGTGAATTCTTGACATCATGGGTAAGCGTTGTTGATTACGAATAACAGTATAACATTTTGATTAACCCTTGAGGCGATACCACATAAAGCCAGCTAACGGTTTTGTGTGGTATTGTCCAAACATAGAAGGAGAGTTAAAAAATATGAAAATCACAGTATGTATAGGTAGTTCTTGTCATATAAAAGGTTCACGTTTGGTTGTTGAACAGTTACAATATTTAATTGCTGATAATAATCTTGGTGATAAAATTGAACTTGGCGGTACATTTTGCATGGGTAAATGTCAACAGGGAGTTTGTGTAATGGTAGATGACGTATGTTTTTCAGTATCACCAGAAACTACTAATGAATTTTTTGAAAAAGAAGTTGCTTCGAAAATATAAGATACTTAAGGAAATACTGATTAAATATTGTGTATGAATTCATTACGCATGACTTAATCAGTAACCCTTATAGAATAATCACCTGAAAGAATGGAAGTGACATTGATGTCGAGTTGTCTGACTCTTAAAAAATCCAACTGTAAAAACTGTTATAAATGTATCCGTTGTTGTCCTGTGAAATCAATTAGATTTTCAGGAAATCAGGCGCATATTATTGAAGATGAATGTATTCTTTGCGGACAGTGCTTTGTAGTCTGTCCGCAGAATGCAAAGGAAATTGTAGATGAAACTGAAAAGGTTAAGGTTTTGCTTCAGAGTGGCGAGCCGGTAATAGCAAGCCTTGCTCCATCGTTTATTGCTAATTATGATGGTATTGGAATTAATGCTATGCGTACAGCACTAAAAAAACTTGGTTTTTATGATGTTGAGGAAACAGCAATCGGGGCTACAATTGTAAAAAATGAATATGAGCGTATGCTGATGGAAGATGAACGTGATATAATTATTTCGTCTTGCTGTCACTCGATAAATCTTCTGATACAAAAATATTTTCCAAGTGAAATTGAATATCTGGCTGATGTTATATCTCCGATGCAGGCACATTGTAAGGATATTAAGGAGCGCTATCATAATGCAAAAACAGTATTTATTGGCCCATGTGTAGCAAAAAAAGATGAGGCTGAGCACTATGAAGGTGTAGTTGATGCAGTACTGAGTTTTGAAGAGCTTACAAAATGGCTTGAGGTTGAAAATGTTACTCTTACAAAAGAAGAGGATATAAACGATTTTAGTAAGTCAAGATTTTTTCCGACAGTTGGTGGTATTTTAAAAACAATGCAACAAGATGCAAAGGATTATACATATCTTGCACTTGATGGTGTTGAAAACTGTATAGCCGCACTTCAGGATATAGAAAGCGGAAAAATTCATAAATGCTTTATAGAAATGTCTGCTTGTATCGGTAGCTGTATCGGTGGCCCTGTTATGGGAAAATATCGTCGTTCACCAGTTAAAGATTTTATGACAGTTTCAAGCTT
>JAVBRC010000048.1:0-4374 GCA_031548405.1 Oscillospiraceae bacterium
AAGCTTCTTTTCTTCGCCATGGTCATTACACCATACCAAAGCCACCTTTTCAGGTTCACTTTTTGCCCATTCATCTACAATATCAAAACCGAAATTGAAGTTTTCTGGAATATTAACCTTATAATTTTCCTTGAAATCTTCGTAGTTATCAAATTCAATTCTTGGTAAATATCTGTCTAACAGCATGTTCATTACTTCCAATCAATTTCATATTATTTATAAGTATAATCTACTAAAACTAGACTAATATACCATTAAATAATATTTTATATTTGCAAAAGTTTAATTAATATATTTCAATGCTCTTTGTCCAATGTCTTTTCTAAAATGCATATCCTTGAAATTTATTAAATTAACACCATTATATGCTTTTTCTATTGCCTTTTCAAGACTAGCATCTGTTGCTGTAACACCAATAACACGTCCGCCAGCAGTTGTTAAGTCATCATTTTCAAGCTTAGTTCCAGCATGATAAACAAGATATTCGTCAAGCTGTCCACTGTCATTAAGTCCCTCTATTGTGTATCCTGACTGATATTTAACTGGATAACCACCACTTGCTAAAATAATGCAAGCTGCTGATTCATTCTTCCAGTTAATTTCGATTTCGTTAAGCTTTTCATCTATAACAGCATCAAAAACTTCAACAAGATCAGTATCAAGCAATGGCAGAACAACCTGTGTTTCAGGATCACCGAAACGGCAGTTATATTCAATAACCTTTGGGCCTTCAGGTGTAAGCATTAAGCCAAAGTAAAGACAGCCTTTAAATTTACGATTTTCAGAATTCATTGCTTCGATTGTTGGAACAAAAATTTCCTTCATGCATATCTCAGCGATATCATCAGTATAACAAGGGTTTGGAGCAACTGTGCCCATACCACCTGTATTAAGACCTTCATCGTTATCATTAGCTCTCTTATGATCCATGGAAGAAACCATAGGCTTAACAGTTTTTCCGTCTGTAAAACAAAGAACAGATACTTCAGGGCCAGTTAAAAATTCTTCAATTACAACATTCAAACCACTATTACCAAAAACCTTATCTTCCATTATTGAATTAACAGCTGATTTTGATTCTTCAAAATTTTCAGCAATTATAACGCCCTTACCGAGAGCAAGTCCGTCTGCTTTTATAACAACAGGATATTTATTTTCATTTTCAATATAGCTGATTGCTAATGAAGATTTATCAAATACTTCATATTTAGCAGTAGGTATATTATATTTCTTCATAAGATCCTTAGAAAAAACCTTACTACCTTCAATAATAGCAGCAGCCTTATCTGGGCCAAATGCCCTTATGCCTTCTTTGTTAAGCTCATCAACCATACCCAAAACAAGTGGATCATCAGGAGCAACAACAACCATATCAACAGATAATTTCTTAGAAAGTTCTACAACACCTTCGATATCTGTTGCTTTCACATCAAAACATTCAGCAAACTTGGCAATACCACCATTGCCTGGTGCAGCATATAGCTTTTCTATTCTAGGGCTTTCAGCAAGCTTCATAACAATTGCGTGTTCTCTGCCGCCACTGCCTACAACAAGTATTTTCATTAAAAATTCTCCTTTTTCCATCATCTAAATCATAATAAGCAAAAATTAATGATGGAACAATCTCATTCCAGTAAATGCCATTGCGATATTATACTTATTGCAGGTTTCGATAACATGATCATCTCTGATTGAACCACCTGGTTCAGCAATGTATGAAACACCGCTCTTCTTCGCTCTTTCAATATTATCACCGAATGGGAAGAATGCATCAGAACCAAGACAAACGTCAGTGTTCTTTTCAAGCCAAGCCTTCTGTTCTTCCTTAGTGAATACTGGTGGCTTTTCCTTAAAAATAGTTTCCCAAGTACCATCTGCAAGAACATCCATATATTCATCAGAAATATAAATATCTATTGCATTATCTCTGTCAGGACGACGGATACTGTCAACAAACTTCAAGTCTAAAACCTGTGGTGCCTGTCTTAGCCACCAGATATCAGCCTTGTTGCCTGCAAGTCTTGTACAGTGAATTCTTGACTGCTGTCCAGCACCGATTCCGATTGCCTGACCGTCCTTAACGTAGCAAACTGAATTTGACTGAGTATACTTAAGAGTAATAAGTGATATTAATAAATCACGCTTTTTATCATCAGGAATATTTTTATTATCTGTAACAATATTTTCTAAAAGTTCATTGTTAATAACAAAATTATTTCTACCTTGTTCAAATGTTATACCAAATACCTGCTTCTGTTCAATTTCTTCTGGAACGTAGTCAGCATCAATCTTAATAACATTGTATGTTCCCTTACGCTTTGATTTTAGAATTTCCAATGCCTCTGGAGTATAATCAGGTGCAATAACACCATCTGAAACTTCTCTTTGAAGCATTAATGCAGTTGCTTTATCGCAAGTATCAGATAATGCAACAAAATCACCATATGATGACATTCTGTCTGCACCTCTTGCTCTTGCATAAGCACATGCCATTGGTGAAAGTTCGCCTAAATCATCAACAAAATAAATCTTCTTCAAAGTATCTGATAAAGGTGTTCCAACTGCTGCACCAGCTGGTGAAACGTGTTTGAATGATGTTGCAGCACAAAGACCAGTAGCTTTTTTCAATTCTACTACAAGCTGCCAGCCATTGAAAGCATCAAGAAGATTTATATATCCAGGATTTCCATTAAGAATTTCAATTGGAAGGTCTGCATTACCTACAAAAATTCTTGCTGGTTTCTGATTAGGATTGCAACCATATTTTAAAAACATTTCTGATGACATCTGATTACCTCTCTTAACAATTTTTATTATATATCTTTGATTCATATGTTCCGTCAGAAAGATTTATATATCTGACAAATAATGAAACCTTATTTTCTTCATTCAAGCTATTCCATAGCTTATCACCAAACTCCTCAATTCCACCATCAATTGCAATCAGCTTAGGTTCTCCATCAAAGCTTGGAAGAGGATTTCCGTCACCCATATAAGTATGAATAAAATGTCCTTCACCGTTAATTGGTGTGTTGTATGTAAATGTAAAACGGTTGCATGATTCAGGATTTCCGTTTGCACTCTTTAAGATAGACATTGCATAGTTAAATGTCTTATCAGGATCAACCTTAATAATACCTGAAATTCTTGGAGTATAGTTAGGTGCATCTGGTTCAAATTCTCTTGTTCTCAAAGACTGTTCAAAAGTCAGCTGATTGTTCATTAAATCATAAATTGTATCAGTCTGATCCCCGTTAGTAACGATTGTTTTGTTACCTAGTACTCTTACTGGAGAATAAATAATAAGACTTGGATCAGTAAGCTTACTTGGATCAAAAGCCTGTGTTCTTATACCGTTTCCGTCCTCAACAAAAATTCTGTTTCTGCTGTTTTCGCTTCTGCCCATGATAAAATAAGCAGTTACAGCGTATTTTCCGTCAGCAGACTTACCAATAGCGATACCTCTTCCTGGATAAGAATTTTCACTAAGTTCTTTTGTAATGTCAATTTTAACCATAACATAAATTCCTTTCTGATTCACAATTATTCGAGTTACTTTCCATAACTCTAAAAAACAAATGTATAAAGGCAATCCGCCAAAAGTAAGATGAGCATTGTGCCAAAGACTATATTTAGTACATTTTTAGAAAACTTCGATAATATCCATTCAAAAAATGGCTGAACAATATAAAGAAAAATTGTTCCTCCAATTCCAAATCGAACCGAAGTTGACAAAGCAATTCTTGCCTGAAAATTATATTGATAACTTTCATATGTCTGCCAAGGCCATGAACCAGTTGCCAGTTCAAGAATATAGCTTGCACCCAATTCAATCAAAGTTGCAATAGTCATACAGCCAATAAATATAATTACTGGTTTAATAATATTCAGCCACTGAATATCTCTTTTATTCATCAACCATTTAAAGCACAAAAGAAATGCTAACGCACCAACCCCATAAACAGGGCAATATGGTCCGAAAAGCACTCCCCTGTTAGTAAATCCCCAGCGATATATAAACGTTTCAAGGACAACTTCATAACACCATCCAAGGACGGCATACATCATAAAGTAAATGAAATATTTTTGCATTTTCTGCAATGATTTCATTATATTATCTCCTATATCACAAACTATTCTTTTATAAATGCCTTATCATCAATAATTTCTATTTTATCCTGACAGAACAATGAAACAGCTTCAGGAAGAATTTTCCATTCAGCTTGTTCCATTATTCGCTTTTGCAAAGTTTCCGGAGTATCGTTATTTTTCAATTCTACTGATTTTTGAAGTATAATTGCACCAGCATCAGCTTCTTCATTTACAAAATGTACAGTAGCACCACTAACCTTTACTCCATATTCAAGAGAAGCT
>JAVBRC010000087.1:0-28270 GCA_031548405.1 Oscillospiraceae bacterium
TTGTTGTAACCGCCTTGCTAGTTGTCACTACTGTTGTTGTTACTGGAATTGTTGTTATAACTTCTGTAGTTGTCACTACTGTTGTTGTTACTGGGACTGTTGTTATTACTTCCGTTGTAATTTCTTCTGTTGTTACTGGAATTGTTGTTGTAACCGACTTGGTAGTTGTCACTACTGTTGTTGTTACTGGGACTGTTGTTGTAACTGCCTTGCTAGTTGTCACTACTGTTGTTGTTACTGGAATTGTTGTTATAACTGATTTTGTTGTTGTAATTGCCTTTGTAGTTGTCACTACTGTTGTTGTAGTGGTAGTAGTTGTTGTAGTTGTTACCACTGTTGTTGTAAGTTGCACCTTTACAACGTTAATGACAGTATCCGCTGCTACAGTATATGGTGCTGAAACCGTGCTGCCATCCACCTTATAAGTAAATGTATATCCAGTTGTTTCCACTTTTGAAAAATCAACATCTTCATTTGTATATATAACCACATCATCGCTGTCATCATCAAACTCAAAGGTCACTTCATATACTTCATCACCATTCAATACTGGATAATCATCAGTACCAATTTCCTGTCCCCAAGTTGGTTCAGAACATCCTGCTTGCAGAAGATATGCAACCTCGCCTGAATTGAATTCCTCTTCTGTTTTATCCGTGGATTCGCCTGAGCCATCGCCAATTCCATTTAGACCTTCTTTTTCCTGGTAGTAGCAGTTTTTGATTGTGCCACTAGTATTATATCCACAAACACCGCCGACATAGTTACCAGTGCCCGTTACTGAACCAGTGTTATAGCAGTCTTCAATTGTGCCATTACTAGTATTATATCCACACACACCGCCGACATTGTTACCTGTGCCCGTTACTGAACCAGTGTTATAACAGTTTTTGATATCGCCTTCATTTAATCCACATACACCACCTACAAAACTTTCAATACCTGTTACTAAACCTGTATTATAGCAGTTTTCAATTATGCCTGCATTTGCTCCGCACACACCGCCTATACGATTTAATCCCTTGATGTATGAGTTTTCAACACCAACATTTTTAATTATTCCACTAGTGTGAACAGCTCCAAACAATCCAACGAACTGCGTACTTGTGTCATTAAAATACAATCCGCTGACAGTATAGTTAGCACCATCGAAGACACCTTTATAATACAAATAATCATTGAAGTCAACAAAATATCCAATCGGTGTCCAAACTCTCCAGCCATCACCCTTTGTGCCGTTACAACCAGAAACAGCTCCTTCGTTTACTGTGATATTGTTCATCAGCTTTGCGTTTGCACCTGTATCCTGTTCCACACCGTCAAGCTTTCCATTTACCAACGCAGCAAACCAATATAGCTGTCCTGCGTTGGAGATTTCGTAAATGCCGTCTTTTAGAACTGCTGGTTGATAATGTGGTTTATCTTCTGCTCCTGTGCAGAAATTACAGAATCCATTAGTAAATAGGTTGTCAACTGCTGTGGCATCAAGTGTTGGGTATGAATCTGACGCCATTAGATTCTTCTGTCCCCAAGTTGGTACATCGCCGCAACCCAATTGTAGAAGATGGGCAACTGTGCCGAAGTTAAACTCATTAAGTTTTTTTGCTGTGGCTTCGCCTTCTCCACTGCCGATGCCATTTTCAGCAGTGGATTCCAGATAGTAGCAGTTTTTGATTATGCTATTATTAAAATTTCTTCCACACACACCGCCGACATAGGAATTACCATTTACCGAACCAGTGTTATAGCAGTTCGTGATTGTGTCAGTACTATTATTATATCCACACACACCACCGACATAGGAATTACCATTTACCGAACCAGTGTTATAGCAGTTTGTGATTGTGTCAGTACTAGTATTATATCCACACACACCGCCAACATTGTTACCAGCGGCCGTTACTGAACCAGTGTTATAGCAGTTTTTGATTGTGCCACTAGTATAATATCCACAAACACCGCCGACATAGGAATTACCATTTACCGAACCAGTGTTATAGCAGTCTTCAATTGTGCCATAATTTCTTCCACACACACCGCCCACACAGTTATCAGTACCCGTTACCGAACCTTGGTTATAGCAGTTTTTGATTGTGCCACTATTTAATCCACAAACACCACCTACATATCTAGCACCAATTGCCGTACTCGTGCTATAACAATTCATGATTGTAGCATAATTTGCACCACACACACCGCCTACATAATCATTACCCTTGAAATACGAGTTGATAATGCCTACATTTTTAATCATTGCTCCAGAAGAAATACAACCAAACAAACCAACATAATCTACAGTATCCTCATTGAAATATAGTCCACTGATGCTATAGCCATTACCATCAAATATGCCTGTGTAGTTCTCTCCAGCCTTTCCAATCGAAGACCAAGTTTTCCAGTCATTTGGGCTTTCTCCATCGTAACTAGAAATGTCGCCTGTGTTTACTACAATGTCTTTCATCAGTTTTGCATTTGTATTTTCTTCAGTTCCACTGTTTACTAAATCAGCAAACCAATATAGCTGTCCTGCGTTGGAGATTTCGTAAACTTCACCATTTTTCTTCGCTGGTTCATATAAGTCGCAGATTTCACAGAAACCATCATCCCCATAGCTGCAAGTCACTGATTCGCTCGTCAGTATTGGGAGTGAATCATCATCATCTAAATCCTGTCCCCAAGTTGGAGTTTCACCGCAACCCGATTGTAGAAGATGGGCAACTTCACCTGAGTTAAACTTCTCAAGTGTTTTTCCTGTGGCTCCGACCTTTGTTCCACTGCCAATGCCGTCTATAGTCGTGTCAGTAACAATCTTAAAATAACAGTTTGTGATTGTACCATCTTCATTTTCTCCACACACACCGCCTACATAATCTTTACCACTTACCTCACCAGTGTTATAGCAGTTTTTGATTGTGCCATAATAATTATATCCACACACACCGCCGACACCTGATAACGTACCACTTACCGAACCAGTGTTATAGCAGTTTTTGATTGTGCCATAATATTTATATCCACACACACCGCCGACAATTGTAGTACCTGTTACCTCACCAGTGTTATAGCAGTCTTCAATTTTGCTGCCCATGTTTGAGGCATAAAAATAACCTCCACACACACCGCCGACTTCTGTTGTACCTGTCACCGAACCAGTGTTATTACAGTTTTTGATTGTACCGCCAATATTATATCCACACACACCACCGACACCTGATGACGTACCACTTACCGAACCAGTGTTATAGCAGTCTTCAATTTTGCCGCCATCATTATATCCACACACACCGCCGACATATTGAGCACGACTACTTACCTTACCTTGGTTATAGCAGTTTTTGATTGTGCCATAATTTCTTCCACACACACCGCCGACATTGCTATTTCCCATAAAATAAGAATTCACAACACCAACATTTTTGATTATTCCATTTTCGCCAACACAGCTGAACAAGCCAATGTGATTTTTCGAAGTATTGTTATAATACAATCCGCTGACAGTTTTTCCATTTCCGTCAAAAGTGCCTGTATATGGGCTTGAGGAAGTTCCAATCGGTGTCCATTCTATCCAGTTGTCTGCATCTGAACTTTCGCCGTCATAACCTGAAAGATTTCCTTCGTTTACTGTGATATTATCCATCAGCTTTGCGTTTGCACTAGTTGTACCCGTGTTTACTAAATCAGCAAACCAATATAGCTGTCCTGCGTTGAAGATTTCGTAAAAGACGTTTTCAGTGTCTGTATTGTTTAGAACTGCTGGTTGATATGCGTTGCATATTCGACATAAACCATTTTCAAAGTCTTCATTGTGATAACCAGATTTGTTACTATTCTCATGAATAGTTAGACCACCCAAAACCGGATATAAATCTGGATTTGGTTCTGACAATGTTTGCCCCCAAATTGGAGTCTCACCGCAACCCAATTGTAGAAGATGGGCAACTTCGCCTGAGTTAAACTTCTCAAGTGTTTTTCCTGTGGCTCCGACCTTTGTTCCACTGCCAATGCCATCTATAGTCGTGTCAGTAACAGTCTGAAAATAGCAATTTGTGATTGTGCCACTATTAGCTCCACACACACCGCCGACACTTGTAGTACCCGTCAACGAACCAGTGTTATAGCAGTTTTTGATTGTGACATTAGTTCCACCATTATTTCCACACACACCGCCGACATTTGTACCATCACCACTTACGTCACCTTGGTTATAGCAGTCTTCAATTGTGCCAACATCAGATAAGAAGTAACTATTTTTTCCACACACACCGCCGACATTTGTATTACCTGTTACCACACCAGTGTTATAGCAGTCTGTGATTGTGCCATAATAATTATATCCACACACACCGCCGACATAGACATTACCATTTACCGAACCAGTGTTATAGCAGTCTTCAATTTTGCCGCCATGATTATATCCACACACACCGCCGACACCTGATGACGTACCACTTACCGAACCAGTGTTATAGCAGTCTTCAATTTTGCCGCCATCATTATATCCACACACACCGCCGACACCTGATGACGTACCACTTACCGAACCAGTGTTATAGCAGTCTGTGATTGTGCCATAATAATTATATCCACACACACCGCCGACATAGACATTACCATTTACCGAACCAGTGTTATAGCAGTCTGTGATTGTGCCATAATTTCCTCCACACACACCGCCGACACTGCTAAATCCCTTAAAATAAGAATTCACAACACCGACATTTTTGATTGTTCCATTTTCGCCAACACAGCTGAACAAACCAATGTAATTTTTCGAAGTATTGTTATAATACAATCCGCTGACTGTTTTTCCATTTCCGTCAAAAGTGCTTACATATGGGCTTAAGGAAGTTCCAATCGGTTTCCATTCTATCCAGTTGTCTGCATCTGAACTTTCGCCGTCATAACCTGAAAGATTTCCTTCGTTTACTGTGATATTATCCATCAGCTTTGCGTTTGCACTAGTTGTACCCTTATTTACTAAATCAGCAAACCAATATAGATGTCCTGCGTTTTCGATTTGATACGTGCCGTCGTCATCTTTAGTTGGTTCTTCATACATTCCATCGCTCAAGAATCCATTGTTGTCCTCTCCCTCTTCCGCAAAAGCTGTAAAGTCAATTGCCGAAAAATCAATTGCTGAAAAGTCTGCGAAGGTCAGCATCATAAAAAATACTGTAATCATCGCTGTAATTCGTTTTGATATCGTTTTTTGCATTATTTCATTCCTCCTAATATGTTTTTGTAGAAAATATAAAATTTCAGTATCTTTAAACTTAATTTTTAGTATAAATAGTATAGCATATTGTCTAATAAATTTCAACCACTTCCGCTAGAAAAAATTGTTTATTGTTTTACAATGTTCGTGAATGCATTATGTTTATAATGCACAAAGCTTAATGTAATTTAATTTTGATTCTTTTTAGTTGAATTTTTATTTCTAAGGAAACACTGATTAAATATTGTGCGTAAGATGCGTAGTCAGATTGTACAGAAATTTCACAGGCATACTGGCGTATGTTAACAATTTTATGTGCAAAATGGCGAAAAAATAAAAAGCCTGCCTGCACGCTTTAAAGCATGCATATAAGCCCTTTATATATTCCTTTTTGAAATGTTATTATCTCAAGAGTTTCAATGTGTTTATAACTCTATCTTCTCAATCCGACAACTATGCCTCTTACTACTCTTATCATAGTTAATCCCAACAAGCAAAACTTCACCAGAATACTCTTTTAAGCAATCTGTATATTGCTTATTTTTTATCTGTTCTATCGCAGTTTCAACACACTGATTATACTTCAGTTCAATTACAATTGCAGGATTGAAGTGTTTTCATCGTGAGCCCTATCAATGAGTTCAGCGACTTTTTCTTCATCTCCTGCAAGGGTGGATTTTAGAAGTTCATCAGAAAGCTTAATAGACTCAGCAACCTCAGACCAGCCCATAATTTAAATTGTACTTGCAAACTGCTCTGAAATCTCAAAGTTCGGAATAGAAATTTCTTTTGTATCAAAATCATATGTCAGGTAACCCAAATGCACCAAAAGTGTAAGCACATCATCTTTGGTCTGAAAAGTCACCATATCATTTGTAAAAGTAGCTGTATTTATCACCTGACGCTTACCTGCCAGTAACTCCGTAACCGTATCTCTCAACCCATCAAAATTCATCTCAATGTACACCTTAAGTGCCTCGTAAGTTTCGGTGGAAGTCCAATACTTATTGAACCGACCCCGTAATAGCATTTCCACAACAGATTTCGGGTTGTAAATCGATATCCCGTCAAGGCAGTATCCATCATACCAACGTTTTGTTTCGTCAAATAATGTGCCATACTTCTTGATTGGCAAAATTCCTGTCATATATGTAAGTGCAACATAGCTTTTGTCTTTCAATATGTTTCTTAGGAAGTTCAAGTATTTCGTTTGTGAATCGGCATCACTCTTATGAATACGGAAAATGCAGTCCCATTCGTCGATGACAAAGATAAATGGAATTTCAGTTTGTGCAAAAATAGTGGATATCATTTTGATTAAATTCAACCGTTTTGGAAGCCTTACATAAGGATATGCCACCGTTAATTCGTCGATTAAATCCTCTTTGATAAATTGAATCATCTCATCTATCGTATCAGATTCGCTCAAGAAGTCCACCGTATTGATATGGATTACATTGTATTGATTCAGGTGCTTTTCAAATGTGGGAGCTTGTGATATTTTCAGATGGCTGAACATTTCCCTTGAATCGCATCCTCTGCCATAATAAGCAGTCAGCATATTCGCAGCCATGGACTTTCCGAAACGTCTTGGACGGCTGACGCAGATGTATTTTTGACTTGTTCGCAGAACATTATTTGTATACGCAATCAACTCGCTTTTATCTACATAAATTTCTGAATTGATAACCTCCTGAAAGTCCACGTTAGATGGATTTAAATATATCCCCATTGAAATCACCTCCGTTCTTCTTTGCTATTAGTATATCACAAATTTAGAGAAAAAATAATCCTATAGAGCTTATGGCTTACTTTATAATCGTATATTCTACAGCTTAGTTCTTGGGTTTACATAACGTCCGTTTTTCGCAGAATTTCCCTTATTAATCGCCTTAGTGGGACATCTATGCAGACACGCTAAACACAGTTCACATTGCGGAGCTGTCCAGACTGGCTTTCCATCTACAAGCTTTATTATCTTTCTCGGACACACTGCTGCACATTTCCCACAGCCGATACAATCGCTGTTTACCTTAAACTTTGAAGTCTTTCTGCCTTTGGTGTACATAGGATAGGCAAATGCAGTGATTACCCCTGCAAGCTTACCCCTTACGTTATTAAATATCCCTTTGTCCTTGTTTTCAATGTGCTGATAGATTCGCTCTATTTCCACATCTGCCTTATTTAATTTTTGTTGAGCAACTTCTTGACTTTCCACCTTTAATAATGGAACATAGTTATCCACAACGACAATCGCAAATACAGCATCTGTCTGATATGCTTTTCGCAGTATTTTATCTGCATTCCCAGTCGAGCCACCACAATTCAATATCGCATAAGAATAAAAATCCTTAGCATTTATCGTAACCTTTCTTAGAAACTCATTGACTATCATAGGAATTCCATAGAAATAAACTGGCGTAATAAAGCCTACACTCTCGCCATCGCTTATATCAAAATGATATTTGTCATTTTGCAGACACTCTGCAATATCCACTATTTTCTCGCTTGTGTGCATTGCTAGTTTTTCTGCTAAATACTTACTGTTGCCTGTCGCAGTAAAATAAAAAATCATACTTCAACACCTCAATTCTTTGTTAATTATTATATCACATATTTTGGAAAAATACAATACAAAAAAGCAACCAGCAAAGTAAATACAGCATTGCATTTTCAAGAAAATCATGCTATACTAATAAAAAGATATACTTGAATGAAAGTGAGGGATTCATATGACAGGTTACAAACCAATTCCAATCGGTGTGGAGGATTTCAAAGAAATTATCAACAAAGAATATTACTTTGTCGACAAAACATTAATGATAAAAGATTTGCTGGATAATGGTTCAAAGATAAGTCTTTTCACCCGTCCGAGAAGATTTGGAAAAACACTGAACATGAGCATGCTGCAACGTTTTTTTGAAAAGACAGACGAGGATAATTTTTATCTTTTCGATGGCTTAAAAGTTGCAGAAACTGGTGAGAAATATCTTACACATCAAGGACAGTACCCTGTCATTTCACTTTCTTTGAAAAGTATGAAGCAAGCGACGTATGATGCAGCATTTTATGAGTATAAATCAATGATTACCAGTGAGTTTTCAAGACATTCTGCTGTGCTGAAATCTGAAAATCTCTCGCCAAAGAATAAACAGAAATTTGAAGATATTTATTATTTAAAAACAGATGATGATAAGTTGTACTTCAATGCCATTCGTCTGCTAAGCGATTGCCTTGCACAAGCATACAACAAAAACGTTATCATCCTCATTGATGAATATGATGTGCCACTTGAAAACGCCTTTTTCAGTGGATTCTATGAGCAAATGGTAAGCTTAATCAGAAGCACCTTTGAAAGTGCTTTGAAAACAAATCCATCGCTTGAATTCGCCGTATTGACTGGTTGTCTGCGTATTTCAAAGGAGAGCATTTTCACGGGATTGAATAATCTTGATGTTTACTCCATCCTCAACAATGAGTTGTCTTCTGCATTTGGATTTACAGAAAATGAAGTACAACAGCTTGCTGATGATTATGGTTTACAAAACCTACTTCCTGAAATGAAAACATGGTATGATGGCTATCTATTTGGGGAAACAGAAATTTATAATCCTTGGAGTATTCTGAAATTTGTGAAATCAGCCATCAGTGGTGAGACAATTTCTTGCAGACCCTACTGGATTAATACAAGCTCCAATAGTATCATTCATCAGCTAATTTCTGAATCGGATACAGAAACCAAACAATCTATCGAACAGCTTTTAAATGGAAGTAGTATCCGAGTACCGATTTACGAGGATGTTGTGTACGGAAATATCGATGTCAATTCAAGCTATATCTGGAGCTGTCTGCTGTTTACAGGGTATTTAAAACAGGTACACTCTGAACTTGTTGTTGATACAATCTACTCCACAATGGTAATTCCAAATCAAGAAGTCAAGAGCATTTACAAGCATACAATTATGCAGTGGTTTGATGAAAATGTGCGAAAAAGTGATACTCATGTCTTGGACGCTGCAATTTCTGGAGATGCACAACAGTTAGAAGATGAGATTAACAACTGGTTGTTGGAATGCATCAGTTACTTTGATGGGCATGAAAATTATTATCACGGATTCTTGGCTGGTATATTGCTTGGGAAACGTGGATATGCAGTGAAATCCAATCGTGAATCTGGACTGGGAAGAAGCGACATCACAATTTGTGCCTATCAGACAAGAAAAATTGCCGTCATTATAGAAGTCAAAGTGGCATCAAGGTTTATGGAATTAGAGCAAAAATGCGACGAGGCGTTAAAGCAGATTGAGGATAAAAAATATGCTGAGGAGCTGATTGAGGACGGATATCAGAAGACGATTAAGTATGGTGTTGCGTTTTATGGTAAGGCTTGTAAGGTTAAGATGGCATAATTATAACGATTTAGCATGCAAAACAATTGACAATCAGTATAGTTTATGCTATATTGATAACAGATCATATGATCAATATTGAAGAAGGAGATTTTTGTTTGAAGAATAATTATTTACGAGAGACGGTAGCAAACTGGGAGGTTTGTGTACTGTAAACTTCGAACCTCCCAAAAGGTTTTTATTATAATTTTTTGGAGGTATTAAAAATGTTAAACAGCAATTATATTATCAGATTAGAAGAACCTAAGGACTTTTGTGAAGTTGAAAATCTCACTAGAGAAGCCTTTTGGAATGTATATCAGCCTGGTTGTATGGAACATTTCATTTTGCATAACTATCGAAATCTTAATGATTTTATCGGTGAGTTGAATTATGTCATTGAGATGAATGAAAAAATTGTTGCACATATTATGTATAGCAAGGCTGAAATAAAATGCGATGACGGAAGAATCATCCCGATTGCAATTTTTGGTCCAGTTAGCGTTCTGCCTGAATATCAACACAAGGGTTATGGCAGTAAAATCATTACCTATACTATGAAAAAGGCAAAGCAACTTGGTTACGGTGCAATTGCAATTACAGGAAATCCTGCATATTACCATCGCTTTGGTTTTACTGACGGACAGTCCTTTCATGTTTATTATATGGACAACCCACGAGATGAACCAACACCTTTTTTTATGGTGAAGGAATTGCAGGAGGGTTATCTTAGCGAAATAATTGGGACGTATACTGATCCACAAGGATATCAGGTTGACAACGATGCTTTGGAGGAATATGACAAAGCGTTTCCACCGAAGATAAAGGAAAAACATCCAGATCAGCTCGTATAGATAGGTATCCATATAAATCGAAAATAAAAAACGCTTCTAGTTCAACTAAAATTAATACAAGAAACGGCATAGTCGCAGTGTATGACTATGCCGTCTTCTGTTATATCTGGTTTTATTTCCATAGAAATATACTTTACTATACAGCTTACATACCAATCATCTTAACATACTCCCTCAGAGGTATCATATCCTTATTCAGCTTTTCAATGCAATCTACACTAACCTCACCCACAGAAGCAAGCTCAAATTCCGCATTGGCAACATCTTCCAGATACTTTTTAACTCTTGCATCATCCTTTTTCAGTACCATTCCACAATTTCTGTAAATCTCCAGCACAGGATTACACGATGCAAACACCTGCTTTATTGTACCAAAGTTATTCTCGCCTGAAAACCAGCATTGGCAATTACAATAAATTTTGTTGATTTCTTTTCGGTATCTTTTAAATCAAAATCACCTTGATTTTCAACTAAAAGTGGGCTTTTTAATGGTGCAAGACAGTCAACAAAAGTCTTCATTAAAGCGGTCATATTCCATGTGTAAACTGGTGATGCAAAGCAGACGATATCGGTATTTTTATATAAGGAAATCAGCTCACGCTGGATATTTGCAGGTTCAAGCACGGTTTATGACTCCTGATAATACGTCTTGGCTTACATCATTCTGCAAAAGGTACTCTTGATAAAGTTCAAACATAGGGAAGTTCCCACATCGTCTTATACCAGTAACTAATTTAATTAAGTTTTTGCCTTCAATTCAATTTGTGTCTTACCCCAGTTAAACAGTTCATTTAACGTGGGGATTAGCGATAAACCTTGCTCTGTTAAGCTGTACTCAACCGATGGTGGAATAGTGTTGTGGTTAAAACGATTTACCAATCCATCATCTTCAAGCTCACGCAGGCATCTTGTCAATACAGTGTTTGTAATTGGTGAAATCATACGTTTTAGCTCATTGTAATGCAGAACCTTATGCTCAGCAATGTTCCATAAAATCGGGATTTTCCACTTCTGCCCGATGATATTTATGGCATAAACAATAGGACAAATTTTATTGCAGGTGATAGGCTGTTTATTCGTGTCAGTTTTCATTATTAACCTCCTATTTTTTTAAGAAACAAAAATGTACGTACTTGACTATATGTTACTTCTATTATACAATAAAGATAAGAAAAAAGCAATGCATTTTTCTTCTATTACATAATAAAAATATGAAAAAGCAATGGAGGATTGTTATGGATTTTTTAAAATTGGCAAAAGATAAGCGTTATTCAGTTAGGAAATTTAAGACAGATAAAATAGAAAAAGAGAAACTGAATTCAATTCTGGAGGCTGGACGAGTAGCCCCTACCGCCGCCAATTTTCAGCCACAGCGAATTCTCGTGATTGACAATGAGGAAGGCTTGACGAAGATAAAAACCTGCACACCGTATCATTTTAATGCACCTCTAGTCATGTTGATTTGTTATGATTACGAAACAAGCTGGAAACATAAACATAGTGGAAAACCAAGCGGGGATGTTGATGCGAGCATCGTAACGACACAAATGATGTTAGAGGCTGCAAACTTGGGAATTGGCAGCACTTGGGTTGCAGCTTTCGACCATGATAAGATAAGAGAGTTATTTGGTATTCCCGATTATCTAATTCCAGTTGCTTTGTTGCCATTAGGATATCCTGCATCTGATGCAAAACCATATTCAGCTCACTACAAACGTTTTGATATGAACCATACCGTATTCTATAATTCGTTTGATGGCATATCAATGGGAGAAAAGCATTCACCACTTTATTAAGAGAGAGGGTTATTAAATGAAAATTATTGCTGTAAACGGTAGTGCAAGAAAGAATTGGAACACTGACATCTTGTTAAATAAAGCTTTGGAGGGTGCGGAAAGTCAGGGTGCAGAAGTTGAACTAATCAATCTTTATGACTTGGATTATAAAGGTTGTACTGGCTGTCTGGGTTGTAAAGCCAAAGGAAATAAAAATCGTGGACATTGCGTGGTAAACGACGACCTTAAATCTGTTCTTGATAAGATTGAGAAAAGTGACAGCTTGATACTTGGTTCACCTGTCTATTTAGGTGATATAACTGCGATGTTACGAGCTTTTTGGGAAAGATTTATATTCCAGTATTTAAGCTATGATAGCTATACAGAGAACTTATTTCATGGAAAATTAAAAACGGCATTTATTTATACCATGAATGCAACAGAGGAAAATATAAGGGATTATAATTTGGATAATATATTTAAAGGCTATGAAAACACCTTAGCAAGATATTTTGAATACACAGGAACAATTGTTGCAACTGAAACTTTGCAGATGAATGATTATAGCAAATTCCACATGGCTTTGTTAAATGAAGCTGAACGAAAAGAACGCAGAGAAAATGTTTTCCCAAATGACTGTCAAAAAGCTTTCGACTTGGGAAGAACTATGGGAAAGGAGTAAAATGCTATGAAAATTATTGCTGTAAACGGTGGCCCACGAAAGAATTGGAATACTGATATTTTGCTGAAAAAGGCTCTTGATGGTGCGGAAAGTCAGGGTGCAGAAGTTGAGCTTATTAATCTTTATGACTTAGATTTCAAAGGCTGTCAAAGCTGTTTTGCCTGTAAAACAAAAGCTGGTAAAAGTGTGGGGCATTGTGCTTTTAATGACGAACTAAAGGCTGTTCTTGATAAGGTTGACAAATGCGACGGGCTTATATTAGGTTCGCCAGTTTATTTAGGCGATGTTTCGGCAATGATGAGAGCTTTTTTGGAAAGATTAATATATCAGTATGCGAATTTTGAAAGTGGAAAATCCTATTTTAGAGGAAATCTAAAAGCTGGATTTATCTACACAATGAATGCACCTGCTGATTATTTTTCTGATTTGTATAAAAAATATGAAGAAATCCTCAACTGGAATTTTAAATATATCGGCACAGTAGCATCAGGCGAAACTTTGCAGGTGAATGATTACAGCAAGTACTATTTCGGTGGATTTAACGAAGCTGACCGAAAAGAGCGTAGGGAAAGTGTTTTCCCTGATGATTGTGGAAAAGCCTTTGATTTAGGTAAAAATATATCAAGATAAATATAGGTAGAATTTGACGTTACCTATCCCCCACCTTGTTCGCTACTTGTTAGCTACCTGTTAGCTACCGTCAAATTTTCACTGAATAAAATACAAAACAAAACTCCCGAAACAACGTAGTTTCGGGAGTTTTTTGATATATATTCCGTAAGGAAATTATCTCTTTGAGAAATAATTATAGCGTTTTGAAGTGTTTTAGTATAGCATGAGAAAGCCCGTATTTACTAGCTTTAAATTGATTTTTGTTTATTTTCATATTGAACAATCTTATATAATTCTATAACTTTGGACATCAAACGGACATCATTTTTATTCACTCCCCCATCAAAACTAATTCAAATTTGTATATAGTGATATTATTACCTTAATGCGTAAGAGGTCGGCTCAAAATTGAGCTTACCTGATTATTAACTTTCTGTATAATTTTGAACCTAAGGTTTTCTTAGGCTTTAAGCTTCATACGAAGTGAAAACAAGCCGTTTTAAACCTTGCTTATTTTAATGGAATAATTTCACTATCAACCTTTCAGAATGCCTTTAACAGCTCATATATTAGCTTAAAACCTGTTATATAGTAGAATTGGCGTTGAACTATTCATTCCAGCTTCAAATTAATAATATTATAGTTTCAGATATAATTTTAAACCTTGACATTTCCAAACATTTTTTACTGGCCCCAGATTTGGGGGCAACTGTCGGCTTTACCGACTTTAGAAAATAGAATAAATTAATATTCCTCTGCGTGCGTGTAACGATGTCACTTCATGGAGCTGGAAGTTAAAATAAAAATGGAGCTGGACTGTTAAATCCTGCTCCGAAGTTATCAGTAGATTATCAATTGCTAGTTATCAACAACTATTTACATAAAGAGAAAGAGCAAGCCGAAGCCTGCTCTCTCGACCCGCAAGGGGTAAAATATAATAAGAAAAGAGCAAGCGTAATAGCTTGCCCTATTCTGTGATATCATACTACATTAGAGTATGAGCATTCGAGCGTTGCACTCTCTGTAAGCATATCACTCACTTGGGCGATATGGTCAACTTCAATTTTATTATTGCTTTAAAATATCTTTCCAGTTATCAGGAAATCCCATGAGTTCAATTCTTGTATGCGGATATTTTTCAAAAAGCAATTCTATTGTATCAATGAAATCTATCCAGTGTCTATCATTTGGAAGTAAATGTTTCATGCATAGTAATGTTGCGAATACTCTTATACTGGATATACCACATTTTGTGTACTGTCTATAAAGGGTAGGCGTTTTAGCTAAGTTGACATTGTAAAGTCGCCCATAGTGTGCACAGATGTTTCTGACAAAGGCAATATTTTCAATCCAACTTTCCAAATAGGGATAGCTTGTACCGTACATGGATGCAATCACTTTTTTATCTGAAGCTTGCATATTTTTGAAAAATTTAGAAAGAGTTCCAAAGGATAATAACTCGACAAGCGCATAAAACGGTACTTTTCCATCTGTATAATTCTTCTGAAAGTTCTTTACAAATGGTGACATTCTATTCCGTTCCACTTCTCTTTGTGCATCAATTATAAATCTTGTGTGATACTCCATACTGCGAAAATTACTTGGATTCTCGTAGCCTGTCACACCATACATACATGAAAAATAATTGGAAACTCTGCATCTAAGGTTTATTTCGATGCGCTCAATCTGTACAAATAGCAACTGACGAAAGTTTGAATTAAATAAATATAATTCGACGATTTGTTCAAATGTTACTGCACCGTCATACAGTTCATTCTTTTCTTTTAACCCCAGTCCATAAGCTTTTATCAAACGGAAATAGGATATATTATTCAGCATTTCCCTTGCATAAACCTTGTCGTTGATTACCAGCCCAAGCGATTCAAGATTTTTTATTTGATCGTCCACGTTTAGTGGTTGCTGGTGCGCTTTAACATCCATAAAAATACCCCATAAAATTACACGACCCGACGTGGTACGCATTGTTAAGAGGCGTGTCGGGTTCTGTTATTATTATTATATGCTACATTTCAAAGATTTGCAACTTTAAAAATTGATGATTATTGTTGTTATTTGTCGTTTTTCTACTGCTTTTGGCTGTTTTTCTTTATTTCTTGCAATTTCGTACTATTTTAGCCTTTTTTTATTACCACGGGTACATTTTTTCGACATTATATCCATATCGGTGACTTCACCAAAATGGTCTTAAACATTATTCCTGCTCCTCCACATACTCCATGATGTCACCAGGCTGACAGTTTAGAAGCTTGCAGAGCTTAGCAATGGTTCTAGTATCAACGTCACCGCCATCCATGATTTTTTTATAGGTAGCCTGACCTATAACTTTATCACGTTTAATTGTATAGCTTGTTACACCTGCTTCTTGCATTTTCTTTATAAGCTTATCGTATTTTATCGGCATATATGCTCAACTCCTTTTATTGGGAGTGCTTTTTTCAAATGCTCGCACTTCTTATTATACCTATATTATAACATATTTCCATCCCTAAATCAAGTGACAAAATTCACAATAATTATCCCTACTATTTGTGATAATTGTATATTGACTATCTCTATAATTAGTGATATAATAATAACAGTAAAAGACACAAACACCAAATAAACCAAAGGAGGGAACCATCATGTTAAAGGACTACTACGGATATTCCGTAGTACAAAATTCAATCAATTTTTAATGTTAGATATAGCAGATGCCCAAAATGGGAATGTGCCTATAGGACAAAGCAAAATAGCAGTAATGAATGACTAATTGTCAAAGCTGATACGCTTTCAATCGTTGGCGGATTCGGGGAGCTGGAAATCTTGGGCGCTAGGATTTATATAAAAATATGATTTTTTTTGAAAAAGGTATTGACTTTTTGGCAGACAAGATATATAATATACTTAGTGGCAGACGAAAAGTGAGGTGTTACAATGAGCCCACGCACAGGCAGACCAAAAAGCGACAATCCTAAAAGTGAACGAATAACGGTTCGGTTAGATGATAACAGTTCAAAAACGCTTAAAAGCTATTGTGAACAAGAAAACGTTGAAAAAGCCGAAGCTATTCGCAGAGGAATTGACAAATTAAAGTCTGATATAAAAAAATAACACAAACCGCCCTAGTCGAAAAGTACGGAATGTGTTATTACCAAAAAAGACAATAAAGTCTTATCTGAAATTATTATACATCAGGTGGCTTCTATTGTCAAGTTATTTTGAAAGGAAGTTAATAGAAAATTATGACCAATGTTGAACTTGTAAATTTAATTGATGAAATTGAAGATGAAAGCAAGAAAGCTCATCTCATCATCTGCAATCTGCTTGAACTGTGCGATTGTCCAACTGGTTCAGAACCTGACATAAAATATGTGAAGGGCGAAATGTCCCATAAAGCACACTTACGAACTTTTAACTTTGTGAACAACTTCTCTGATATTGAGACCCTTTCAAGAATTTTGCTTGATTACATATTTAAAATAACCCAATTATCAAAAATATAATACATCACGGAGCAGGCTTAACGGTCTGCTTTTTTGTTTGTGCAGCCCTTTTTTTGACTAATAGCCTGAAACTTTATACAAAATAGAACATCGCCGTATAACATCAAAATAAGCCGTTTTTAGGCACTTTGATTTTTAGGGTGTAATTTCACTATAACTCTTGCAGAGTGCCGTTAACGGCTCGTATATTAGCAAGTACACCTATTGTGTTGTATTAACTGGAGCAAGCTTGTAAAATTATAATGAATATTAACGCGTCCAAATCTGGACTTATTAACTCAGACGGTACAAGCGTGCGCTGTCAAGTATCTTCTTTTCCAGCTCCATGATATACAAAGCCTTATCAGGTCTTGTTCTATACCGTTGCATCGCAGTTAACTGTCTGTGCTGCGTGTTCTCTCTGTAGAGCTGTAGAAGTGGTGCTGACTGTCTAAGCTGCCTAAATGCTTTAGCTTTTACTTGTCTTACTCGTTCAGAGCTTACGCCCATATCAACGCTAATTTCCTTTAGGCTTTTATCTTCAAAGTAGTAATCACTAATAACTTTATTCTGCGGATACTTCAAAGCGTTTACCACTTCATGAAGTACCCTGTAATCGTCCGCCTGCTCCACATACTCAACCGCATTAACGGCATTATCGTCCGCTATGGTATCGGCTAACATTGTTTCATTGTCCTCTGAAACAGGCACGTCAAGGCTTTTGCAGTTGTTTAACGGCTCGTTCTTCTGTCTTTGAGTACGAACGCCGATAAGCTCATTGACGGCATTCTTGAAAGGGTATGAGAGGTAAGACGTGAACTTGTTCCCAGCTTCGGGCTTGTACCATTCAACAGCTTTCAGAAACGCCATGTAACAGCTTTGCTTCAAGTCCCATACATCAACACCACATTGACTGAAACGGCTCTGCATCGTGCTGTATACGTTGTCAGACTTTATGTACATAAGCTTCCGTATTCGCTCCCAAAGAATCGGAAGCAGTTCATCATTACCGCCCTGACCGATAAACTCCGCAAGCTGTTCATTTGTCATTGTGTCACCGTCCTTTATTCGTCTAGGTTTGCAAGTACCTTTAATTCATCAGTGGTTAACTGTGCGAATATGTCCGCAAGCTTTGGCGATGCTTCAACCTCTGCTGAAATCTTTGTTGTGTATTCTCCAGTCATTTTATTGAGCGTATCAATGGCTCTAATACGTTCAGTAGGGCTGTTCTCGTCATTCTTTGCGATATCTGATAATAAAGCTTGTCTATCAACAGTGGTCATTATACGTTCGTTCTGTGCTGTTTCTGATAACTGCCTGATATATTCAGCAACCTCAACATTTTTCAACAGCCTTTGCCCTTGACTGTATGCGGTTTTCTGCGAATAGCCTGCTTGAAGTGCGCTTGTTGTAGCGTTACCGCTTTGTACGTAATACTCCGCAAAGTTTTGTTGCTTCAGGTTCATGAATAATTCTCCTTTCTCGGGCTTCACTCGGGCTTCGTGCGTGCGTGTAACGATGTCAGTAAACGTTATTTTTCGCAATAAGTACTCAATAAAACTCCTGTTTCATGCGTGTAACGATGTCACAAAACTTTATTTTTATCACGATTTCTCTTTGTTCATTTGTTCGTTGCTTGGAACAAGCTTGTGCTTGTTATCCAGCTCCAGAATATTTATAAATTATCATCAGAATAATTCAACAATGCCATTTTTCTTTTTTCCGCATTAACCATCATGTTTTGTTTTCTTCGACTTTCACCATTCATGCGAATAGGGATACAATCTTCATAAATTCTATCAAGAATACGCTTTAAATTAACGTCAGTAGGGTTACTAAATTCAGTTGGTGAAAGGTTTGTAGTAATAATAGCTGGCTTTCTGCACTTGCTGCGGCTATCAATCACATTGAATGCGATTTCTTTCATGTATGAAGTGTCACGTTCTGCAAATAAATCATCGATAACCAGTAAATCACACTGTACAAGGTTTTCGTATATATCATTTTTGCCATTACTGCTATTGAACAGCTTTCGTTCAAGCTCCGCAAGCCTAACAAAAACAACGCTATAGCCACGCTCCAGTAACGCATTACAAATGCAAGTAGCAAGATAGCTTTTCCCAGTGCCGTTACTTCCAAAGAAAACCAACCAACCGCTCTCGTTCACATCAAAGCTTTTGGCGTAATTCCTTGCAATAAGTGAGTTTTCCGAGCCCTTGCTATCGTCATTATCAAACGTGAAATTTGTCGCCGACCGTTCATAACCAAACGCATAAGCAAGCTTTTTGTTACGTTTTATTTGTTCGGTTTTTTTCTGCTGGGCAAATAGTTCTTTCAGCTCAATATCTTTATCCATGGCACATTTACACATACAAGAAACAACCCTGTTTATACCAAATAGCGAAGTAATTGTTTGTTTAGGTGTATCGCATTCATAGCAATACAGCAAGCCATTTTCACCAATATAATCTTCATTGTTGCAAGGGTTGGCAATTTCAGCAACCCTTGCAATATTCAAAATACCTTGTTCTATACTGCTCATTTTCTACACCTCCCAAAAACCTTTAGCTTCATAATCTGGTAAGCTATCCGCTTGTAAATTTTCTTTTTTGCCGTCCTTGTTTATCCAGTTACGAAGAGTTAAATTATAGTCCTTGTAGCACTTGCCGTATTGTTGACAATATTCATCACAACGCTTGATATAATCCTTAACAACGTTTTCCCCGAAGTCTGAAATTAATTTAGAATACTGTGCATCAGATAGCTTGATGTGATTGTATTCACCATACTTGTGATAGATAATCTTTCTTTTGGGTGAGCCGTCAGGCGAATTAAATAAATCTATATCTTTATCTATATCTATATCTTTATCTATATCTATATCTATATCTATATCTATATGGCTTTTTTGGCTTTTCTGAAAAACCGTTGGGTTTTTTGGGTTTTCGGAAAAACCCAACGGTTTTTTAGGTCTGCCGCCTTTTTTCCCATTCTCTGAATTTTTACCGCAAGTTTCTTCCCATTTTTTGCCGTCATTTTCAATTTGCTGTCGCATAATAATAAAAGCCATTTTCAAAGCTCCTGTAAATTCTTTTTCCTCTCCACGTTTAGCAAATGCAAATAAAGCTTTAACCAATATTCCTATATCTTCATCATTATCAAAGCCATTTAAAATTTCTTCCCAGTTTTTATAAAACAAAATCGTCGCATTGTCTGTATGATAATTTTTAGCCATTAAATTCCCTTTCCCAACGCCTGCTTGCTTTGTTCGTCAAGTGTTTCAAGTAAAAGTGGATAATTTATAAGAGCCTTGTTATTTATATAAATTGCTGGTATTTTCTTTTGCTTCAGCATAAGCCTGATTGCATATTCAGTTAATATTCCTGTTGCTGCCACTTCTCTAACTGTCAGGAACTTCTTGTTCACATCTGTCATTTTCAAGTCCTTTCAAATTTGCCAAACTCCCGTAAATATGATATAATGGGAGCTGGCAAGTGTTTTTAATACGGTTACTTAATATTTGCTTTCAACGTCCTTACTATTGCAGTAGTAAGGGCGTTATTTTTATGTATTTTCATGTTTGTACCTCACGCCGTTTGAAGATATGCAACATCTGAAAACAGTTCAAGACGTGCCTTACAAAGCTTATAAATGTCCTTATAACCTTTACCCTCTGCCATGCCGTTTCTGATACAATTAAGCAGAATGTTTTCAATCAGTGATAAATTATTAAGCTGATTAATAGTAGCATTATCCCTAGAATTAACGCCAGCAATCTTATTTGCGAGCTTAGAATATATCATATAAAGCTTGTCTGCATTCTTGCTCCCTTGATTTTCGGCATAGTTAACAAGTCGCTTTATAATGTCTGTTTCGGCTTTACGGTTGATTTTAGACTGGTAGCGTGTTTGAATCCATTCTGAAGAATGTTTTTCAAGGATGAGTTTTCTCATTTTAAAGAATTGATTTACTAGTTCAGCCTTAAAACATACAACAGTTTCCGTGTTTTTTAACAGGGTTATAAGGAATGTTGCTTGTGGCTCATTAAGTGTAACGATTTCTTCAGGTCTTCCGCCAGTACTTTCGGTCGCATATACGCCCAAAAGTCCAAACCTATTAAAATGAGCTATATTCTGGTTAATCTGCTTTTTAATATACTTATGCGATACCCCTGCACCTTCTGAAATTATCTTTGATGTAGTAAAAGCTTCATCGTTCTTCAATAATACTAGTTCTTTCATGATTCCTCCATAAATTGGCTTATACTTCTTTTGTTGTTGATAGTTTGTCTATGACAGACAAGAAACGCTGTTTTTCCTGCTCCGATAGTTCGAAACGCAGACGGCGTGTCATTGTCGGTTCAGATATACCCATTTCTGCGGCTACCTGCCAGAAGAAAACACCTTTCTCCTTTGCTTTTTGTCTTAAATCCATGTTGTTCATTAATTTTTCCTCCATATTTTAAAATAATTCTTGCAATCATCATAAAGTCATGCTATAATGAAATAAAGATTATGACGATTGGCGTTACAAACATTATACTACGCCAGTGCCTCAATGTCAATACATTCGGCGTAAAAAAATTCAGGTTACGCCTTTTATGATAAGGAGAACAATTATGAATGAGTTTAATTCAGAAGAATTCGGAAAACGGATAATGACTTTAAGAGAAAGTTCAGGAAAATCACAAGAAGAGATATGCTCAAATTTGGGCGTTACACAACAAACACTAAGCCGATATGAAAAGGGTCAACGTCAGGCAAGCCTTGATTTTGTAGTTCGCGCTTCACGATTTTTTAATGTTTCAGCTGATTATCTTTTAGGGCTTTCTGACGTTTCATCTGTTAATGAAGATATTAAAACTGCTTGTAAGGTTACTGGGTTGAGTGAACAGGCGATAAAACAATTACAATATTCTAACTTGCTAACAACTATAGAAATCGCTCCAAATATGTATGAAAAATTCAAGCAGATTGATGCACTTAATTATTTGCTAGAACAAGAATATTCTGACCTTTTTTTATCAGAATTGAGTGCTACTTTTAAAACATGTTCACCTTTAATTTTAACAAACGATATCAACAATCAGGATGAAAGCGAAAAGTATCTTTCAAAATTTACTTCTGAAGAATTCAAAGAGTGGTCCTATATTCATGGGATAAAAATGGTAAATAAAGCTGAATATGCTGTTCTTCATTTGCAAAACGCTACTTATGTGTTAGAAAGTATATTTAGAGATTTAATTCTAAATTCTAAAGAAGAACTATTTGAGGAGGATTCCGAAAATGCCAACAATAAACAAGAGGAATAAAAGCTTTCAGATTATTGTTTCTATGGGGCAGGACATCAACGGCAAGAAGATACGCAAAACCACTACATTCACCCCACCTGAAAATGTAACGCCCAAAAAGGCTGAAAAGCTCGCTACTGAATTCGCTATTGACTTTGAAAGAAAGTGCAAAGGGTTGACATCTCTAAATGAAAATATGCGTTTCTCCGATATGGCGGAATGGTATATTGAAAATTATGCAGCAAATGAGCTTAAAGAAATCACGGCATATAATTACGAACGCCAGATAAAGAAAAATCTTATTCCAGAGCTAGGTAATTTTAAGCTTAAAGAATTTTCACCCGCTAAAATCACTGCTTTTTTTAAGGCTCAGAAGCTTGCGCCTGCTACTTGTAGAAAAGTATATGTAATAATGCAAAGCATATTTGCAAGGGCTGTTGAGCAAGGTTTTTTAAAGGAAACTCCATGTACTAAAGCGGTTATCCTGCCGAAGAATAAATTACCCAAAGAAAAAAAGCCCTTCCTTGACGAAAATCAAGCGAAAGAGCTTTTAAAAATGACTGAAGAATATTCACAGTTTAATACAATTATAAGGGTTCTGCTTTACACTGGTATGCGTTCTGGAGAATGCCTTGCCTTACGCTGGAAAGACCTTGACTTTGAAAATAAAACAATCCACATAGAAAACACATTAACCGATGTAGGCGGTAAGCATTGGTTACAACCACCTAAGACTAAGCAAAGCAACCGTTATATCGGAATGAGTAACACTCTTGCAAATATCTTTCATGAGCATAGGAAACACCATATTGAAAAGCTTGACTATTTAGGGGAACTGTTTGAATACCCTGAAATGGTTTTCACCAGTGAAAGCGGACGTTTTGTTGACCGTTCTTTTTTAAACTCAAAGTTTAGAAACTTTGTCAAAGGTACAAGTTTTGAATTTGCAACACTTCACACCCTAAGGCATTGCAACGCCACGCTTTTAATAAATAGCGGAATTGATTTAAAAATTGTTTCGGAGCTGTTAGGACATTCCGACGTAAGCACAACTGCTAATGTATACGCCGATGTACTGGAAAGTAGCAAAGCAAAGGTCGCAAACTTAATATCATTAAAGTTAAAATAATGGAGCTGGAAGTTATTCTGGCTCTATTTTTATTTGAATGGACATCAAACGGACATCAAAACGCAAATAAAAAAGCCTGCTTGCATGCCATAAAGCACGCAAACAAGCCGTTTAAAGGTTTTATTTTGAGAAATCTTATTATCTCTTTGAGAAGTGAATCAAGCGTATAATAGGCATATTTTACACAATTGTGTCATATAAGTGTCATATTGATTAGTGGCTATAAATTTTTATATAGCCTAAAACATTTTTTTGTCATTAATTACAGATAGATTATTTTAATACTTCCTGTTATAATTATTATAAAAGGGGGTATTTTTTGAACATTGCAATCTGTGATGACGAACCAATATTTGTAGATTATTTTACCACTATGATAGACGAATATTTCAGCGACAACGGGATGAATTGCAGAATACTAAAATTCTATGACGCCAAGGAGCTTGTAGAATACTATAAAAATCACAGCGATATTGATGTAATAGTATTAGATATAGAGATGCCCAATTATAACGGAATAGATGCCGCTAATGATATCAGAAAATTTGATTTTTATGTACCAATCATGTTCCTTTCAAACAATAATAGCCACGGTGATTCAGCTTGCGACCTCAGGATATATAAATACATTTATAAAACATCAGGGAAAGAAAAAATTCACGCTGCTTTTGATGCATTCGTAAAAGAACAGGAACGCAATAACATTGCTTACGATATACACGAGGGGTATGAAACTACGAAGGTTTATATAAACGATATAATGTATGTACAGATTAATGATCACTATGCAGATTTTCACTTGGCTAACAAAACAATTATAAGCGAACGTAACAAAATGAAAACTTTAATTGAAGATGCACGGTTCGAAAGATTTATTCTGATACATAGAAAGACGCTTGTCAATTTCAAGTTTATAGCAGAAATTCAAAGCGAAATCATATTAAAAAACGGAGAAAAATTAAATTATAGCATAAAAAAATGGAAGGATGTATATAACAAATATTTATACCTAAGGAGGATTTAACTAAAAAATGTGGAGCGTGATTGAAAACGCCACCTCTCTGGTGGAGAGTATTATCATCACAGTCTTTACAACTAGGGTACTGGGTTTTAAAAGCCCAAGACATAATTATTTAAAAAGTGCAATTTATGCATTTGTTCTGTTTGCGAATATTACTTACATAGCCGACTTCATCCCAGACATAATTTCGCAATCTATCCCCGGCATCATCCAAATAATAATAAGCATAATATTTTCTCTAATTTTTCTAAAGGGCGCTGTGTTTTTGAAAATTTATATATCGTTTTTGAGCAGCTATATGATATTTTTAATAAACGTCCCTATATTAGTTATATTCAACAATTTTACAGACGGCCCTATAAGCGTACTAATTAATGATGAGAGTACCAAGCGAATAGCTATAATCGTGTTATCTAAATCATTGTATTGGCTTGCGACATGGGCATTTTGTAAATGGTACAAAAAGCATATCCAGCAAGCCGACTTCGACCTTAACAACTTCGAATGGCTCACGATGCTAATAATAAGCGGACTATCATTTTCAGTGGGGTTGTATATTTTTCAAGCCAACGTTATGCAATCTTCGCCTCTTGCTGTATTTTTAAGCTCTTTTGTCACATTTGTGATAAATGCCCTTGTCTTATACGCTTTGGTTCGTTCGGCGCAAAATCGGCACAAAGCCATTGAAATAAAAGCTTATCAAATCGCAAACGAAGCGATTAAAACTAGTCTTGATAACTATATAAAGCACAGTACAGAGATTCGTGCGATAGAACATGACATTAAAAATACACTATTGGCAGCCATAAGCTTAATCGAAAATCAAGAGTATGATAAATTTAAAAATTACTTTTTCTCGGCTATGGCTGATTTGCAGAAAGCCGACACCTTGGATACTGGGATTAAAAATGCATATATAAATGCTATTATACAACAAAAGTATGCTGAGTGCAAGTACCCAGAAATTAGTTTTGCTTGTAGCGCAAGTGGAGATTTTAAAAATCACGAAGAAATAAACAGCATGGATATCATTGATATATGTGTTATCATCTGCAACCTTTTAGATAACGCCATCGAAGCGTATGACGGCAAGTCGAAAAAGTATGAAATCAATATAAACTTAGATAGTGTATACAATAAATATCGCATCGAAGTATCAAATCCCATAAGCCAATCACTCCTCGAGAAAAACCCCGATTTAAAAACAAATAAACCTGATGCCAAAAATCACGGATTAGGTATCAAGAGTATTAAAAGCCGTGCAGAAAAATATAATGGTAGCACTGAGTTTACTGAAGAAGATGGAAAGTTTGTAGCCCGTGTGTGGTTGACGGCAGATTCAAAAGAATAAATGCATAATATACTGTTATGACACAATAATATCAAGACTTGACCACATAGATTTTTTCTCATGCTGTTTCCATCAGCTTCTTAGAAATCTTTTTCAATGTGTGTCAGGTCCTTTTTTTTAATGACATAAACCTAATTGTAAACTTTTTGTGAACTATTTTTAAAAGTGTTGATTTATGTCGAAATATGCGATATAATATACTTGTGCACATAAAAAATATCTCACTATACCTTTTAACCCCGTCTGATCATAAACAGGCGGGGTTATTTTTATATATAAAAAGTAAAGGTTTTTTTCTTTTTTATTTGACATATTGACTAAAATAAGTTATAATGGAATATAAGAAAAAATCATTTAGTTGTTCTGTTTTTAAATAGCAGAATTTTTTTTGTTTTTTCTTATCAGTATATTCATATACAAAACTCAAATCATAATAAACTGTTGTGATGGAGAGTGGTATCATGAATGTATTAACTAAAGTATTAAAACGGATATTTTTTAGTACCAAAGTCAAATCAAAAAAAGGAGGAGCTAAAATGAGTAATATTATCTATGATGTCAGCGATGTAGCTAGATATGTTATTAACTACATAAATAGCAAAGGAAATGTCATTTCAAACCTAAAATTGCAAAAGGTATTATATTTTATTCAGGCTGCTTTTCTTGTAGAAAAAGGCATTCCTTGTTTTGACGAAGAGCTCGAAGCGTGGGATTTCGGTCCGGTCGTTCCTTCTGTGTACCACGCATACAAAAAATTTGGTGCTGGGTATATACCAAGTATAAATAATTATTTTCAATTTTCAAGCGATATTTTTGAATGTAGATTTGTAGATTATGATAATAGCATCATATATGACGAAGATAAACTACTGATAAACAATATGGTTGATCAGTGTATCAATTATTCTGCTTCTCAGCTAGTTGATATAACTCATCATCAATCACCGTGGAAAAATGCTTATATACCATATTCAAATAATATAATCACAAAAGAGTCACTATATGAATTTTTTAAAGAAGGTGACGAAACTGAATAAAAACCCAAACAAAATACAATTTGACAAGCAAATTCCAGAAGTAGAATTGTCAAAGCAAATAGCAACTGCTTCTTCAGAACTTTCTATGATTAAAATATGTGAATGCTTATCAAAACCAAATGATAAATTTAACACTGCAGAAATGAATAATCTCCTTGAAAAACACTGTTTAGAGCACGAAAGGTTAACTTATTCATCAATTAGCAAATATATTTTTAATAATTTACAATGTAAAGAAACTATACTTTCAAACGCAGATAAGCTCTATAGTGATGAATCTATACGTGAAAGAAAAATTATTATAAAATTGTGGGATCATGTAAATCTAGTTGTTCACCAAATAGATAATCTACAAATCAGCAATGAACAGTTTCACGAAAAATTCACTTCTGAAATCCCTGTTATCACTGATAAGGTTAACGAAAAGCTTGAATCTACTAATTCGCAGTTAATATCACTTGTTGCTATTTTCACAGCCCTTTCTTTCTTAGTATTCGGCAATTTAACTTCATTAGAGAGTATTTTCTCTAATATAAATAGTGCTTGCTTGTCCAAAGTTATAATCCTTGCCTTAATGTGGGGTCTTTATACATTCAATACTTTAGTATTGTTTATATACTTCGTCTGCAAGGTTTCAGAAAAGGGCTTTATGAAAAAAGAAAAGTATAGACTGACATATTTTCAAAAATATCCTATTATTGTTATAGGTAATTATATTATTTGTTCACTTTTAACTTGCTCGTCATGGTATTACTTATGTGTCTATATAATAAGTAAAAATAAATTAGTTAATATAATATGTAAAGATGAATTGGAAAATATAACCCGCATATTTTATATGGGTCTAGTAATACTATTAATAATTATAGTAGCTTTTGGATTAATTTTATTTTGCAAAAAAAAGCATGGAAATTCTAGCAACGAAGATGAAAAAAACAATAAGCAAAAAAGCGGTAAGGATTAATTTCCTACCGCTTAATTTTATTTCATTACATAGTCAGCCGTTCTTCCCAATCATCTGGGAACCCTATGCATTTGATACCAACATAGTTACTGTATTCATCTGCAAGCTTGTATCTTCTGTATACGTTCCATCGTCAAGTTTAAACGGCAAAAAATAAGCTGACAGTTTATAATAATTTATTTTATTGAAATAAATATTGCATTTTTTACTGACATACTGTATAATATAGTTATGGATTGAAGCGTATGTTTACGGACTGCGCTTGAGGAGCTTGATACGTCGGGCTTCTCTTTTTTATTTTATAACACAAAAAATCGGCAAGAATAACGCTCAAAACGTTACCCCTGCCGATTAATTTTATTTCATATTACTTCAGTACTTTTTCAATCTCGGTATGTAGTCGGTTATAAAAATTAGTACCCGCTATGCCGTTCTGCTTATACCCCCATTTACCAAGCAGATAATTAACA
>JAVBRC010000024.1:0-30385 GCA_031548405.1 Oscillospiraceae bacterium
TCGCTTCGCTTTGCGTGCGGTTAGTTAACTTTATACACCTAATACTCTACATGAAATATACTTGCAAATTATTGGCAATTCTTCTATAGAAATGGAGATTAAAAATGCTTATACTTGGTATTGAAAGTTCTTGTGACGAAACAGCCGCCGCTGTTTCTGAAAACGGTACAAATATACTTTCCTCAGTTATTTCAACACAGGTTGAAGAACATAAAAAATATGGCGGGGTTGTACCTGAAATCGCCTCAAGACGTCATTGTGAAAACATTCTTGATGTCGTAAAAAAAGCACTCGACGATTGTGACAAAACACTCGAGGACATTGACGCAATCGCTGTAACCTATGCCCCGGGTCTTATTGGGGCATTGCTTGTTGGGGTTAATTTCGCAAAAGGTCTTGCAATGGCATCTGGAAAGCCGTTAGTTCCAGTTCATCACCTTTCAGGACACATCGCCGCAAATTATATTGAATACCCCAACTTAAAACCGCCTTATCTCTGTCTTGTTGCAAGCGGTGGACATTCACATATTGTCGAAGTTCTTGATTATACTAAATTCCGCATAATCGGACGTACAAGAGATGATGCAGCTGGGGAATGCTTTGACAAATGTGCAAGAGCAATGGGATATCCTTACCCAGGTGGAATACACGTTGATAAGGCTGCTCAATTGGGTGATAAATCAGCTTATTCACTTCCACGTCCAAAGGTTACAGGTTGTGAATATGACTTCAGCTTTTCCGGTCTTAAAACTGCTGTTATTAATCTTTTGCATAATTCTAAGCAAAAAGATATAGAAATCAACAATGAAAATTTATGTGCTTCACTTCAATCTACAATTTCGGATATTTTATGCGAAAAGACAATTGCTGCGGCTCAAATGCTTGGTTATAAAAATATTGCTGTTGCTGGGGGCGTTTCTGCTAATAGTGGTGTTCGTAAGGCGTTTGAAAAAGCTTGTTCTGAGCGTGATATCAAGCTTTATCTTCCACCGCTTAATCTTTGCGGTGACAACGGAGCAATGATTGCTTGTCAGGGTTATTACAACTATCTGGCTGGGCATAGAGCAGACGAAAGCCTTAATGCACTTGCTACGCTTTCTTTAGAAGAAATTTAGTTTTTTTACTACGGCAAATGCATGAATATGATTTCTTACAAAAAGCGACCTTCGTCTGGGACAGTTTAACTGTCCCGCCGAACGGCGTTTTAAAAGTTTACTCAATTTTTTCAAAAATTGTGGTTTCCAAAGGCAGAGCCTTGGTCGCTCTCCGCAGAGAGCGAAACTCTTTATCGTTCAAGAGTATTTTTTCTTTGGTTTTTTCTTTGGTTCTTTCTTTTTTTTCGATAGAAAAAAGAAAGAACCTAGGGCTTGTGAAATCTATAAATTCTAGTTAACTTTCTAAATTTAGCTATTTAAATAATTAATATTTTCATTTGTTTGTCATAATTTTTTTACAAACAAGTATTGACTTTGAATTTTTCACATTGTATACTATATTTATAAATTATTTTTCATGTTTGTAAAGGAGTTTAAAATGAGTAGACTTATTTCTTTTATAATAGCGTTCACAGCATCATTAATCCCAGTTAACACCAATGAAAACATCGACTATAACGATATTTCCGTTTATAAACAGCGTCTTGAAGATTTCAACGAGGAACATGGGACAATGTACGGAATTCCTGATGAATTCTTAGATGGTGGAGATATTGTTGAGTTTTACACTTCAATGTCACTTGAAGAATTTGACAGATATATTATGTCTATCTATGACGGTTCTTATTATGACACTGAAAGACCAGCGGTTAATTATGACGATGAGGGTAAGTTATCTATAAGACATGAAATTCCTGCGGAATAACTTACAAATAAACAAAAAATAGTGCGGAACACAACGTTCTGCACTATTTTTCTTTTATGTCAGAAAATTTTAAAAAAGCTATTGACAAATCATTTTAATTATGGTATTATACAGTTGTAGTTAATTAGTCCACTAACTAACCAGTACGGAAGGAGGTTTGAATACTTTTGAATTTTGAAAATGAAAAGCCTATTTTCGTTCAGATAGCTGAAGGAATAGAAGATGCTATAGTTACGGGTGCATTTGAGGAGGAAAGCAGAATTCCTTCAATTACAGAATTTTCTGTAATGTATAAAATAAATCCAGCTACGGCATTGAAAGGTATAAATATTCTTGTAGAAAGTGGTATTGTTTATAAAAGGAGAGGTGTTGGCATGTTTGTTGCTGAAGGTTCAAAGGAAGTTCTTACTAAAAAAAGACGTGAAGAATTTTATGAAAATTATATAAAAAAAATGTTATCTGAAGCTAGTAGACTTTCGATAAAAAAAGAAGAAATAATAGATATGCTTAAAGGAGAATAGGGAATGAATTGTATTGAAATCAAGGGTGTTACTAAGGATTTTAAAAATACCAGAGCGCTTAATAATATAAACATAAAGTTTGAGGAAAATAAAATTTATGGACTGCTTGGCAGAAACGGTGCTGGAAAGTCAACTCTTTTGAAAATTATAACAAACCGCATTTTTACCGACTCAGGTTCAGTTACTGTTGATGGTTTAAACGCTTGTGAAAATGACAAGGCACAGTCAAAAATATATCTTATGAGTGAAAGCAATTTTTATCCACCTAATATAAAAATCAAGAATTTATTTAAATGGACAAAGGAATTTTACCCTGATTTTGATATTGACTATGCAAACAAGGTTGCAAAAGCATTTAACTTGAACCTAAATAAAAATACCCGTTCACTGTCAACAGGATATAACTCGATTTTTAAAATCGTAATTGCACTTTCAGTTAACACTCAGTATGTATTTCTGGACGAACCAGTATTGGGTCTTGATGCAAATCACCGTGATATGTTCTATCGCTTCCTGATTGAAAAATATGCTGAAAATCCGTTTTGCTGTGTTATTTCAACACATCTTATCGAAGAAGTTTCTACTGTTATTGAGGACGTTATAATAATAAAAAATGGCGAGGTAATAAGAAATCAGACAAGAGATTCGCTTCTGGAGAGTGGATTTACGGTTTCTGGTTCTGCGTCACTAGTCGATGAATTTATCAAAGACAGAAGTGTTATTGGAATGGATACAATAGGTGGCTTGAAAACAGCGTACCTACTTGGAAATATCAATAAAAACGAAGTGCCAGGCGGGCTTGAAATAACAGCAATGGATTTACAGAAATTGTTTGTTAAATTGACAAATTCATAATAAGGGGGAAATAAAGATGAAGATAAAAAGTATGGTGAAATTTTCACTTTTCTATTTAATAAAGGGTTATGTGTGTGTTTTTTTAGTTATATTCCTGTTGATTAACTTATCTATGGTTTTGACGGCAACAAATGTCATTGGTTCAGGAATTATGGGCGGAATGGATATTGCTACTATAATTTTTCTTTTAATTGTGGGTGGCACTTCTTATAAAGGTGATATTGCAATGGCAATACAGAATGGTGTTTCAAGAAAGAGTTATTTTTGCTCAACTGCGATATTATTTGTTATATTAGCATTGATAGCATCAACTGGAGATACAATTTTAAGTATTATAGGGAATTTTTATCAGACATTCGACAATGGAATGGGTTATGATTCAATGTATGAGCAGACGTTCTTGACAACAAGTTCTGGTGCTTCACCAATCCCAACAGTTATTGATTATTTTAGAGCATTTTTCGTTCAGTGTGCAATTGATATTTTTGCGCTTGCAAGTGGATTTTTGATAGGAACTGCTATATATCGCCTTCCAAAGGTACTTAAAGTTATAATTCCGGCAATATTTTATACTATTATCTTTATAGTATTTCCAATACTTGATTACTCATTTTTTGATAGTAAGATTACAAGAAAATTATTTGATTTTGGATTATGGATATTAGAAAGTAGCTGGAATATGTCTTTAACGTTTGTTATTGGAGGTATTGTTCTTCTTGGAATTTCGTTTCCATTTATCAGACGTGTTTCAATTAGCGATAGAAAGTAGACAGCAGAACACTGCACCTATTGCCTTTATTGCTCCGCAGAACAAAATCCTACATTCTAAAAAAAGTCCATTAAGCTTTTTCAGAAGCTTAATGGACTTATTTATTTGTAAAAAAATATTTCTTGTAGCTATAGCGAATGTGTGCAAAGCCGTTAGGCGTTATTTCGCATAATCTTTAAAGCTTATGTTAAGGTCAACATCTCCGACAATCCCAGGAACAGTTCCCTCACTTGTATATTGCCACATTGTAAAGTCATAATAATATGTAGGCTCTGAGTTATACTCCGCAAGCCAGAAATCATAATTCGTAAGTCGCTCAAGATCAAGCTTAAACATTGTCGTTTTCTTGTTTTGGTATATCATAGGTGTGTAACCAGCATCACTTATAGCCTCGCAAAACGCTATACAGCAATCCGTCAGAACATCAACGGGTACATTATCAGTTCTTGCACTGTCATCATAAATAATTTCCCAATCATAAACAACAGGATAATTAACATCAAGACCGTCAAGACTATCAATAACTATCTGAGCTTCTTCAATTGCCTCGTCAACAGTTATAGCCTGAGAAAAGAAATAAACGCCTGCATCAAGTCCTGCTGCTCTTGCTCCATTGATATTCTGAACGTAATTTTCATCAAGATCCGCCTCACCTGATCCATAGCCACGAAATCCAAGTCTTATCATTGCAAAATCAATTCCTGAAGCTTTTACAGTTGCCCAGTCAATATCATCCTGATGAATTGAAACGTCAACACCAAGTAAAGAGGTTATTTCTGAATTTTCAACGTAAAACTTGTTGCCGTTACGGTTTTTTAGTGAGTCCTTGTCCTTTGAAAAAGCGGGAACATTTTCAAGTGCAGGGATCCAGATTTCACCAAATGTACTGTCCTCCATGATAACCTTTTTTCCACTCAACTCATAATAGTTCTTTTCAACACGTTCTTTTACAGACGCTGAATTAACAGTGTGATTACTATCACTCTCGGCAGATGGTGCATTGGTTACAACAGTTTCTGGTTCTTTAACCCATAAAAGGCAGACCGCAGCTGCCAGTAAAACAATTAATACAAATTGCACTATAATTATTATATTTTTAACAAGAGCTTTCATAATTCCTCCTATTTTTTTATTTTTATAATATAATGATATCATAATATGTCGAAATTGTAAATGGTAAAAACCTGAATTAAGCCATAATATCAAACTTTAACATTAATTGTAACCAAAACAAATGTTTATTAAGTACAAAAATACTGAACTTTATTGACTTTTCAAGTTGAAAATGCTATAATATCATTAAACTTAATGCCAAGCCATCAGATAGTCTTTATACGTAATTTTTTTAGGTAATACCGCACAAATATTGTTACGTCAGATTTTTTTGTACAAGATTACGGAAAATATGATCCAAGATTGGTGTGGTGCCACCTTTAATAATCAGGAGGTAATGTAAATTGGAAAACAGAGTACACGAAATAACAGCAAAATCAAACAAAAAAGTTAAAATTGGCGTAATCCCAGGTCACTTTGCAACAAACCATTCACATGTAAACTTTTATGTTGATATGACAAGCATTAAAACTCATCACAAAATGGCAATGGAAACAGCAAAGGAACTTTCTAAAAAATATATATCAAATACACATATTGACACTATTATTTGCCTTGAGGGTACTGAAATAATCGGTGCATTCCTTGCAAGAGAACTTTCTAAGGAAGGTCATTCCTCTATAAACACTGGAAATGACATATGCGTTATAACTCCGGAAACAAATGCTAATAATCAGCTTATATTCCGTGACAATATTCAAAAGGATATTTTCGGTAAACAGATTATTTTATTGATTTCATCTGCTTCAACTGGAAAAACAATCAGCCGTTCAGTTGAATGTCTTCAGTATTACAACGGTAAGCTTGCAGGAATTTCATCATTATTCAGTGCGATAGATGAGTATCATGGAATTAAAATCAATTCTATCTTCACATCAGATGATATTCCAAATTATAATTCAGTTTCATTTGAAAATTGCGATATGTGCAAGGCTGGTCAGAAAATCGATGCAATGGTTAACAGCTTTGGATATTCAAAAATTTAAAAAGAAACTTATTCTGTGTAATAATCAGCTAACTATTACCGACAGTTTTATTTATAGAAAGGCTGTCGGGTAAATTTTATAAAATAATCTTAAATACTAATAAATACTGGAGTTGAATTAACATGAAATCAAGAATAAATCCTAGAATTGTAATAACCCCTAAAATTATTGGTTATTGCATTGACGAACAAAAAAAAGACGTAATTATGACAGCAGCGCTAGAACTTAATGTAGACATTTCTTATATAGGCAGCGATTGCGCTGGAGAAAAAATCGGTTATATTGCCTGTATAAATGGTATTCTTAAAACTGGAATTGCAATTGAAAATCCACCAGATGATGAACTTTTAGTAATTTCAGGATTAAAGGACACTGATGTTGACCGATTATTAGAGATAATGAGAGAACAAAATACCAACGTTGATTTAAAATGCATTCTCACTCCAACCAACCAGAACTGGCAGTTTTATAAGCTCATCGAAGAACTTAAAAAGGAACACAATACAATGCATAAAAAATAAATATGTTAAGATAAGGCAATACCGAGTAAATATGGTGTTGCCTTTTGGAGTTTAAAATGAAAAACAAAATATTTTCTGCTTTATTGACTGTTTCAATCACAATATCACTTATGTGTATGCAGGTGTCAGCTAATTCATCTTGGCGTTGGGTGTCTGAAACCCGCCCTTATGAAATTTTGCCATTTATTATCATGATTACACTTTTTATTGAAACATCTGCCTATATATTTATAGCCAAAATAAAACGACCAATCAAGACTTTTATTTTTGTTGCAATTGCAAACCTTATTTCATTTTTAGCCCCTTATATCTCTGGGTATCTGGGGTATACAGGTGGATTCACCTACACATTTCAACAAGCACTTGATTACACTCCCTATTATACAATAGGGTTGGACTATTATCTGACCACAATATTTGTGGAATTTCCAATAATCTGGTTTTCGTTACTTAAAGACGTTAATGATAAATATATAATAAAATTCTTTTTTACTATAGTATGTACAAATCTTATCACAACTTTAATCTGTGCATTTGCCGAAAGAATGATTGCATATGGAGTTTGGTGATACTTTAGGCAGCACCGCATAAAGCCCGCCTAACGGCGTTGCATGCATCCTGCTAGCAAATTTCGTGTAATCTTGCACAAAAATCCCTTAACATACGCCAGTATGCCTTCGGAATTTTTATACAATCTAACGAAAAATTTGACGTCGCAATATGCATACAATCTTTGAGCGGTGTCACCTTTATCTAAATCCTTCACCATTCCCAGTCAGCTTTGACAACACAAGATAAACCAAACCGCCTGCAAGCACTGCTAATGGTAATGCCAGTCTGTTTTCAAGTGGAAGTGCTGAATATATCAGTCTTGCTGTTATTCCACAAAAAATCCCTGAAAAGGTTGCTGGAAAGAATGTGGAAAATAATTTAATTCTGATTTTGGTATATTTGCAGTAGTAAATTACAGATAATATAAATATAACAAAATAGCAAAGTAATGTCGCTATCGCTGCCCCTGAAACATTTATTGACGGAATTGGGATAAGCAACATATTTCCAACAAACTTCACAGCAACCCCGACAGCCATCAGCTTAACTGGTAAATCAGCTTTACCAATCGCCTGAAACATACTGAATAACGGAAACGAAAGCGAAAGAAAAATAACGCCAATTCCTAAATATTTCAAACTTTCAGCTGAAACAGTACATTCTGAAAGTCTGTTTGAATAAAGAAATAATAACACTTCTTTTGATAATACTGTAATTCCAATTCCAGCTGGAATAGCTAAAAATGCAGTCGCTTTTAATACGCTGCTCGAAAGCCTTGACGCTTCTTCCCTATCATTCTTCGCCCATGCTTGTGCAAGGCTTGGTAATATTCCTTTTCCAAACATATTTGTAACTGATGGCACAAGATTGAAAACGGTAACCGCAAGACCAGTAAATGAGCCGTAAATAAATTCTGAAATCTCGATATGTGAAATATCGTTTAAGCCAAAACGGTTATGAAAATAGTCTGGAGATGCAATCGCCGCTTTATCAAGGCAGCGAATTATTGTTGCAAGATCGATAAGGGATGTGAGATTAGTTACAATTGAACCAAGAGCAACAGGAACTAATACTACAAAAAGTGACTTTATAATCTTTTTTCCACTTTCCTCAACACCCTCCAGAAGTAACGGAGAACCCTTTTCAAGTCCTGTCCCTCTTATGTAAAGGAATGCTGCTCCTGCAATAGTTGACAGGCTTATTCCAAGTACGGCTGCCGCAGAAGCAATCGCCGTTATATCTGTTCCAATTGGAAAATATTGAAGAACTTTTTCTTCGTTGCTGAGAACGTATGAGCATAGACCTAAGCCTGCAACAAGCTTTACAACTGATTCAACCACTTGTGAAAGTGCAGTAGGGTACATATTTCTCATACCCTCCCAGCACCCACGGTAAACTGCGGTTATACAACCGAAAAGTACGGACGGTGCAATCATCATAATAGAAAGCCACGCCTTTGGACACGCCGCAATCTTACTGGCAAACGGTATCGCAAGTACAAGCACTAAAAGTGTTCCTGCTATTCCAACGGCTGTGAAAAGCGTAAGTGAGATACGACGTATCTTAGCTGCATTTTTATAATTGCCAAATGCACAATTTTCAGCGGTAAGCTTGGCAACTGCCGTTGTAAGACCAGTTGCAGTCAACGCATAAACTGGTAAAAAAAGTCCGTATGCACAGCTAAAATAACTCATTCCAACCCCGCCAAGCATATTAGTAAGAGGGATTTTAAAAAGTGCACCAATTGCTTTTGCAATTACGGCAGAAACAATAAGTATTACAGACCCCTTGAGGAAACTTTGATTTTTCAAGCTGCCTCCCCTTTCTTTTATTGTTTTATTGCTAATTTTGTTATTTTATATTTGGTAAAATTGCATAATCATTTAGGAAATTGTTAGAAATGATATTGCTACAATCGTTAAGATGTGTTATAATTATATGCGGTTATATTTTTAAATATGAAAGGCGTTGCATTAAAAATGAATTATAAATTTTCAGAAAAGGTTTCTGGACTACAAGCATCTGCAATCAGAGAAATTCTGAAATTCACAGCTGATCCGGAAGTTATTTCTTTTGCTGCCGGAAATCCTGCACCAGAGGCTTTCCCAACAAAAGATATTGAAAAAATTTCAAGTGATATTCTTAAAAATGATCCTATTCTGGCTTTGCAGTATAGTATTTCTGAGGGATATACTCCGCTTAGAAATCTTTTAAAGGAAAGAATGTCAGTTCAAGGATGTTTTGGCGAAAATGATGAGCTTTTGATAACTTCTGGTGCACAACAGGCTATTGAGCTTGCTTGTAAGGTTCTCTGTAATGAGGGTGACACACTGATTGCTGAAGCACCAAGCTTTATTGGCTCGCTTAATGCTTTCCGTTCATACAACGTTAATCTTGTTGGTGTTGAGCAGGAAGAAGGCGGAATGAAACTTGATGTTCTTGAGGATAGCTTGAAGGGTTCTTCAGGTCAGAGTGTAATCTATGTTATACCGAATTTCCAGAATCCAACTGGTTCAACAATGTCCCTTGAAAAAAGAACTGGAATTTATGAACTCGCTTGCAAATATAATGCTATTATTATTGAGGACAATCCTTACGGTGATTTGCGTTTTTCTGGTGAAAGCATTCCATCAATTAAAAGTTTGGACACTGAGGGCAGAGTTATCTATGTAGGAAGTTTCTCTAAGATTTTAGCTCCTGGCCTTCGTGTTGGATATGCAAGTGCACCGTGTGATATATTCCAGAAAATGGTTGTGTGTAAACAGGTTTCAGACGTTCATACTAGTATCTGGCCACAGATAGTATGTTATAAGTTTATGAGCGAATGTAATCTTGATGAACATTTTGAAAAGCTACGTCTTATTTACAAGAAAAAGTGTGAACTCATGCTTGAAAACATGGATAAGCATTTTTCTTCAAAAATAACTTACACTCGTCCTGAAGGTGGTCTGTTTATATGGGCAACTCTTCCTGAGGGCAGTGACATGATGGGCTTCTGCACAAAGGCAGTAAGAGATTACAAGATTGCAGTTGTTCCTGGAACAGCTTTCATGATTAATGAAAGTGACAAAACAAATTCATTCCGTCTTAATTTCTCTACTCCAACTGACGATAAAATTGTTAAGGGTATTGAAATCCTCGGAAAAATGACTAAAGAAATGCTTGATTAAAAAATATTTAAAAAATCGGTGTGCCGTCCTCCAGAAAAAAGACGGCATCGCCTGAAAAAACGGCGATATATGGAGAGAAAAAATGGCAAATAAACGTTCAACACTCGACAGATATGTGACATCACAGAAATATATAGTTTCAAGAGGAAAGGCTTTGACTTTCCCAGCTGCACCTTTTAAGCAGGATCTTAAACCTGATCAGGTTTATGGTGCTGTTATTGATATGCCTATGTCACCAACAGTTTTAGCAACACTTGTATGCTTTATTAACGGTTCTGCAAATCTATATTTCAACCTTGGTGGTGAATATATAAATTCTGCTGCACGTTACAGAGGTGTTGCACAATCTTCTTTTGACTTTATCAGACTTTCATCAGAACATCTTGATTGTTGTAAGAAAACAACTAAGTTTGATATGCCTGTTGCTGGTAAAAACTACATTTACCTTTTGACAAAGAATGGTGTATATACAACTGAAATTTCTCCTAATGCAATTGCTAAGGAAGACGATTCTAAGAAGAAATTATTCAATATGTATCAGCGTGTAATGTCACAGCTAAGAATTGCTCAGATGAAGGATCAGGCTTCTGGCGTAAGCGACGGAAATGTGAACGAATAATAAAAGCGAAAATTAACAGAATTTAATATAAAAAGCTTTTATATTTCAATCATTTTTACAAAGTTGTGAAAAACTATTGCTTTTTTGTCGATTTTAAGGTAGTATATAGAATGTCAGAAAACAAGGTGATATTATGATAAACTTTATACGCAAGGATAATTACAATATTGACGATTTGCGTGAGATAATGGCAATACTTCGCTGTCCGGATGGATGTCCATGGGACAGAGAGCAGAACCACCAGTCTATCAGAAATGATTTTATTGAAGAGGTTTATGAGGCTATTGAAGCAATAGATCTGGACGATACTGATCTTCTGAGAGAAGAACTCGGTGATGTTCTTCTTCAAGTTATTTTTCATTGCCGTATTGAAGAAGAAAATAACAACTTTGGCTTTGATGAAATCTGTGATGAGCTTTGCCAAAAGCTTATTGTAAGGCATCCTCATGTTTTCGGTGATGTTACAGTTTCAGATTCAGGTGAGGTTCTGAAAAACTGGGACAACATAAAAAAACAAACCAAAGGACAAACCAGTTATACTGAAACGCTGACAAGTGTTGCAAAGTCACTTCCTGCACTTATGTATGCACAAAAAGTTGGCAAGAGAGCTATGAGAGCTGGAATGGATTTTAATAATGTAAACGAAACTATAAAAGCCATTAAATCCGAAACTGCTGAACTGGAAGAAGCTTTGGTATCTGGCGACAAAGATGATATCTATGAAGAATTCGGCGATTTGCTTTTTTCATGTGTTAACACTGCAAGGCATCTTGGATTTGACGCAGAAGAGGCATTGACCAGGGCTACTGAAAAATTCATCGAAAGATTTGCAAAAACAGAGGACCTAGTAAGGCTGGACGGAGCTGATATGAAAGCTCTTAGCATAGATCAGCTTGATGTTTATTGGAAAAAAGTAAAAAACAAAGCTGGAAATTAACGATCAAAAGAATTTTGGAGGTATAAAAAATGACAAAATCAGAACTAATCAATGAAATCGCAGAAAGAAGCGAACTTACAAAGAAGGACGCTGAAAAGGCATTTGCAGCAGTTATTTCATCAATTACAGACGCTCTAGTATGCGGCGACAAGGTTCAGATTGTTGGCTTTGGTACATTTGAAGTGCGTGACCGTAAGGAAAAGCTATCAAAGAACCCACAGACTGGCGAAACAATCATAGTTCCTGCTAAGAAGGCTCCAGCATTCAAGGCTGGTAAGGCTCTTAAGGACGCTGTTAACGTTTAATTCATATTGTTTGAAAACGGCAGAGAGCTTCTGCCGTTTTTTGTTATATTTAAAGCAATACCGCCAAAAAACCACCTGACAGATTGGCACGGTATCACCTAAAGAGAAAGGAAAGTTTTTATATGCGTCTTGATAAATATTTAAAAATAACACGTCTTATAAAGCGTAGAACTATTGCTAACGAAGCGTGTGATGCTGGAAAGGTTCTTGTTAACGATAAGGTTGCCAGAGCGTCTTATGACGTTAAAGTCGATGATATAATTGAAATAAACATGGGCACAAGACCACTCAAGGTTAAGGTTACAAATGTTACGGAACACGCAACAAAGGAAAATGCTGCGGATAACTATGTTATTATTCCGTAAATAGCGTTTCGTCGTTCGGCGGGCAAAGTTAACTAGCGGCACAATAGCGAAGCGATATTAAAAGTTTACTCAATTTTTTTCAAAAATTGCGGTTTCCAAAGGCAGAGCCTTGGTCGCTCCGCAGAGCGAAATCTTATAGCCGTAGGGCGCATTTTTTCTAGTGAAGCAGCGTGACGCTGCACCCAATCGCCGTTCGGCGGGCTTAGTTTTACGATAACAAGGCATACTTAGGTATCTTTTTTGCAAGCGAAAAAAGATACCTAAGTATGCCTACGTCGAGTTCTACCAATTTTTCAAAATGCCTGACAGGGACAATTTTGAAACGTTAGAAAGTCTAAGTCTTGCGAGTTTAATAAACAAAAAAAGTCCGTTAAGCTTTTTATCTTCAAGCTTAATGGACTTTGGTTTTATTTTAGGTTATCTGGTTTGTTGTTCTGACGTTTCAAATAATTTGAAAGGCAAATAGAACTCGACGTGGCATACAAGGGGCGGCTCTCCCTTGCAGGACATGCCCCTCTTCAAAAACAGTCCATTGGGGCAGTTAAACTATCCTTCGCTTTGCGTGTGGTTAGTTAACTTTCTTCATTCTCCATAACCACGACCGTTCTATCTATATACTCTTCATCCTTAATCTTTTGCATCATTATTGCATAAAGAATAGATACTAACGGAACGCCAATAATCATGCCGAGAATTCCCCATAGTCCCCCGCCGACCGTGATTGCAAACAATACCCACAATCCTGGTAAACCAATCGAATTCCCCACAACCTTTGGATAAATAAGGTTTGAATCAATCTGCTGGATTATTATAATGAAAACGACAAACCAAAGTGATTTAATCGGATTTACCATTAAAAGAATAAGCGCACCAGGAATAGTACCCAAAATAGGGCCTACGATTGGAATCATATTAGTAAGTCCAATGATGACACTTATAAGCGGTGCATACTCAAAACGACAAATCTTCATGCCTATAAAACAGAGTACGCCGAGAATAACTGCCTCTATAAGCTGTCCGCTTAAAAAGTTTGAAAAGGCATCATAAGACATCTTTATAATTCTTTCAAAACGTTCATATTTAGCTTTAAGCAGTGATTTTGTAAGAATTCGTGATTGCTTTTTCAAATTTTGTTTGTCCATAAGAATATAAATTGAGAAGACAAATCCAAGGAAGAAATCAATTACACCACCAATAATACCACTCGTAATATCAAATGTTTTGGAAAGAACTGTCGGAATATACTCAGGAAGTTCCATTAGTTTTTCTCTCACCTTGACTACAACTTCGTCTAAATCGATTTTGTCTGCAACATAATCAATTCTGAATTTATTTGATTCTACAAATTTAATGAAATTGTTTGCATAGTCGTTAAAGTTCGACGTAAAAAGAGTTATACTTTCAGATATCTGCGGAACAATAAAGCCGATTATACCTGTTATAATTGCAAGTAAGATTATATAGGTTGTAATACATGAACATATAAACGCAGCCCTTCCAGAGCTTTTTAAATTCCTTTTTGGAGAATTCTTTTTTCTTTTAGCACCAATTTTCTGCTTAACACTAAAGAAAAGCGTTCTGTATTTTCCATGAAAAAAGTTTATTGGACGATTTAATGCAAACGCTATAACTCCACCGATTATAATAGGTCGGAATATATTAGCAACTTTTGATATAATAGCGAAAAATCCATCATATCTTAATATAACAAAGGCTACAATTATCAAAACCGCTCCGCTGAAAACAATTGTCTTTGCAAGGCGATTTGTCTTGAACGAAAACTTTTTTTGCATATTTTCAACCGGCAAGTTTTATTGCCGTCCTCCAGATGTAGTCATTTAACGTATTATTTATCAGTATTCCCTTTTTCAACCGTATTAATACGCATTGAAATATCAAAACAAGTTACAGAATGAGTTAACGCACCAAGAGAAATAATATCAACGCCTGATAATGCCTTTTCTTTAATATTTTCAGCTGTTATGTTTCCAGATGCTTCAAGCAATGCTCTGCCTGCTGTTATTTCAACAGCCTTTTTCATCTGCTCTGCATCCATGTTGTCGAGCATTATAACTTCACACTTATTTTTTAGTGCTTCCTCAAGTTCTTCAAATGTTCTTACTTCAACTTCGATTTTCAGCATATGTCCGGCTTTTTTTCTAAGTGCAGTAACTGCACCAGTAATTGAACCGTAAGCATCAATATGATTGTCCTTGAGCATTGCACCGTCCGAAAGATTGAAACGGTGATTTTTTCCGCCACCAACTGTAACCGCATACTTCTGTAACGCTCTCATTCCTGGGAGTGTTTTTCTTGTATCAGCAATGCTTGCATTTGTTCCTTCAACAAGCTTTACACATTTATTTGTTTCTGTTGCAATACCAGACATATGCTGAATCAGATTAAGCGCAGTACGCTCACCCTTTAAAAGTGTTTTAGTACTTCCTCTGAAAAAGGCAATGTAATCACCTTTTTTTACCTCAGCACCGTCCTTCAAAAGAATTTCCTTTTCCACGTTTCCGCCAGCAAGGTCAAATACTCTTGCAGCAATTTCAATACCACAAAGAACACCGCTGTCCTTTGCGATAAAATAAGCTTCACTTGTGTGGTCATCAGGGATAAGGTTATCAGTTGTGACATCAACATAGTTTATGTCCTCTGAAAGTGCGGTATTAATAATATTGTCTACATAAAAATGACTAAGCATGATTTAAAGTCCTTTCTCAGATTACTTCTTTTAATATAAGATATGCAATTGTGGCAAGCGATTTAGCTTCAATAAAATCAGGATCTATTATATAATTTCCATTTGTAAGTTCACGCTTTATTTCCTTAACTCTTTCAAAGCCCTCAACAGCCGCCTTTTTATCAGGTATTACAAAATAGCTGTTTTGCATTATATGTCGAATTTCAGTTCTGAAACCATGTGGGATTGGAACTGGCTGTGTTTGTTCCTCAAAGATATAATCTTCGTAATCCTTTGTAATACTATCGTTCCTTTTAGTAATGTCCTCAGCAGCACGACGTGAAAAAACGAGTGCCTCAAGAAGCGAATTACTTGCAAGACGGTTATTTCCATGAACACCCGTGTGAGCACACTCACCTGCTGCATACAGATTTTCAATACCCGTTCTTGCAAAGCTGTCAACGTTAATTCCTCCCATAAGATAATGCTGACATGGGAACACTGGAATTTTATCCTTAGTCAAATCAAAGCCTTGCTTTAAAAGGTTTTCATAAATCATTGGGAAACGATTTTTCAAGAAATCCGAATCCTTACGGCTTATATCAAGATAGAAATCTGTTGATTCGAGCTTTCGGCTTTCATGTATAATAGAATGTGAAACAACATCACGAGGTGCAAGTTCTAGTCTGTCATCATAATCCTGCATAAATCTCTCGCCGTTTTTATTGAGAAGATATGCGCCCTCACCTCTTACAGCTTCAGATATAAGAAAACATTCTCTTGTCTGTCTGTTGTTAAATGCTGTTGGGTGAAATTGAACCAGACTCAAATTTTTAATGTCTGCACCCATTTCATAAGCAAAGGTTATACCGTCGCCGGTCGCAATAGCCGAGTTTGTTGTATATTCATAAACTCTTCCTATTCCTCCTGTTGCAAGCATCATGAAATGACTGTTAAAGGATTGTCTTTTGCCATCTTGCCATGTGTCAGCAGAAAATCCAGTTGAAGTTTTCTTTACATTACATAGATATGTGTTTTCAAGTATATCAATATTAGGAAGGCTCATAACTTTTTCTAGCAGTCTTGAAACAATTTCAGCACCTGTCGCATCCTTATGATGAAATATTCTGTGACGACTATGACCGCCCTCAAGGGTTCTGTGAAGTTCTCCGTCAGTTGTTTTATCAAAATTAACACCAAAGTCCAGAAGTGCCTGAATATCTCGTGCAGCTTCTGAAACCAGAATATGAACTGTTTCGGTATTATTCTTAAAACCACCAGCAATCATTGTATCATTCTGATGAAGCTGGATATTATCTTGCGGAGAATCATATACTCCGGCAATTCCACCCTGTGCAAGAGCGGAATTGCAAAGCTTTAGCTCACGTTTTGAAAGTATAAGAATTTTCATATCGGACGGCAGGTTTATAGCTGTATATAATCCTGCCGTGCCGCTGCCGGCAATAATAATATCGTAGTTTTTCAGCATCTTAATCTCCGTTCTGCCGCTATAACAGTGAGCGGTAAGTAGATATATATTTTTTTAAGTCAACGTCCCACAAAGTCTATTAATGGCTTTGCACACATCTTATCTTAAATCATTATTAAAACAGTAAAAAGTATAACCTGTTCCCTCATTTTATACTTATTTTATTATACCATTATAAGAAATTAATGTCACTATGTATTTTAACTAAATTTTTTCAAGAATTTCACCATTTTAACAACACTTATTTCTGTATTTTGAATAGATAGCTAATCTTTTGCTCGGCGGTGATAGTTAACTATCTTTGTTTTGCTGTGGTTACCACAAAATGAACAACACCGAGCGGCGTGGTTAGTGAACTTTGTTCAACAGATAACGTTGACAAACAAGGAATAAAATGTTAAAATATCTTTATAAATTTAAGGAGTTATTAGTATGATAAAAAATAGAATATCTAAAATTTTTATGGCAGCTACTATTACCTTGGCTTTACTTTGTGGATGCAGCGATGATGGTTCTGGTAGCTTATCTGAAATCGACAACACTGTTTCTATTTCAGACAGTTCTTCTGAAAGTCAATCAGAACCAAATTCAGATAACAGCAGCGTTGCGAATACACCTGCTGGCGATGTTGTTCTTGACGTAACCCTGACAGCCGGAAACAGCTGGGAAACAGATGGTAAATCATTTTGTGACTATCAGGGTGTAATTAAAAATAGCGGTACAACTAGCGTTAATGGCTGGACTGTCACAATTCCTTTGAAGTCAGCAGAAATTGAAATTATCAGCAGCTGGGGCGGCAGCTACTCAAAGAATGAAAACACCATAACCGTCACCCCTGAAGAATACAACAAGGCATTGGAAACGGGAAACGAAGCCACATTTGGCTTTCAGATTTCTGGTTCGCTTGATGCTGTTGATGTAGCTAACATCTCATGTAATGGAACGGCAGGAGCAGCACAGAACGTACAGCAAAACAATGATAACAACAATTCGCAAGGTGGGAACACTGGTAATGATGCTGTTGTAAATACTGGTGCAAAAGAAGTTCCAGCGCCGTCAACTGACGATTGGCTATCTGTTAAGGGAAATAAAATTGTTGACTCTAGTGGTAAAGAAGTATGGCTGACTGGTTGTAACTGGTTCGGTTATAATACTGGTACAAATTGTTTTGACGGACTTTGGGCGTGTGACCTCAATTCTTCTCTTGCAAGTATTGCTGACCATGGCTTTAACCTTCTTCGTGTGCCTATATCGACAGAGCTGATTAATAACTGGGCTGATGGAGAATATCCGGCAGCGAATTATAACAATGCCACAAATTTTTATCTTGAAAGCATGAACAGTCTTGAGATATTTGATTATGTTGTCGGACAATGCCATGCAAACGGCATTAAAATAATGGTTGACATTCATTGTGCGGTTACTGACTCTATGGGACACATGAAGCCTGTCTGGACAGACGGAAACATAACAGAACAGGATTATCTTGACAGTCTTTCATGGATGGCTGAACGTTATAAAAATGATGATACAATCGTTGCCTACGACTTGAAAAATGAACCGCACGGAAAGCAAAACGAATCACCAAGAGCAAAATGGGATAACTCTAAAGATGCCGACAACTGGAAATACATTGCGGAAAAGGCAGCCAACGCAGTTTTAAGCAAAAATGAAAACGCTCTTGTTATGGTTGAAGGTATTGAGATATATCCTAAGGATATAAAGAAAAACGGTAACTTTACTTCTCAGAATGAAGATGATTACCTGTTTAACTGGTGGGGCGGAAATTTAAGAGGTGTTGCAGATAACCCTGTTGACCTTGGAAAGTATCAGAATAAGCTTGTGTATTCTCCGCATGATTACGGCCCTGCAGTGTATGAACAGCCTTGGTTTGAGGGTGGATATACATTCCAGTCGCTATATGACGATTGCTGGTATGACAACTGGTTTTATATACAGAAAAAGAATATTGCCCCGCTTTTAATCGGCGAATGGGGCGGTTATATGACAGAACCGAACGTAACATGGATGACTTACCTACGTCAGCTTATCAGTGAAAACAAGATAAACCATACATTCTGGTGTTTTAACGCAAATTCTGGGGATACTGGCGGACTTGTCAAGGACGATTTTATGACATGGGACACTGAGAAGTATGAGTTTGTAAAGGACGTTTTATGGCAGAAGGACGGAAAGTTCGTAGGTCTTGACCATGAAATTCCTCTTGGAGAAAATGGAATTACTTTAAGTAATTATTAATGCAACATTCGTCTGGAATAGTTTAATTGCTTTGCCAGGCTGCAATATAAAACTTTCGCTCTATTTTTGAAAACGAAACTTTAAATCTATAATTTCATACTATTGCTCCACCAATTAAACATTGACAAATATTGACGTCAATGTTTAGTTGGCGGAGCAATAAACTAAAAAGTCCATTAAGCTTACCAATAAAAAGCTTAACGGACTTTTTGTTTTGTAAAATAATGTTTAAGAAATCTCTGTCCCCGGATAATAATGTTCTAAAATCTCCTTATAATCCTTTCCCTCAGCCGCCATTGCGTTTGCACCATATTGACTCATTCCGACAGCGTGACCGTATCCCTTTGTTGTAACCTTGAACTTTTTTTCGTAACTTATTTCAAATGCAGCTGAACGAAGTGAAAGTGCGGCACGCACCTCTTGGCCGCTGAGCGTTTTATCGCCGACCGTTATGCTTAAAACAGTATCTGAATCGCTTTTATCAACGTCAGAAAACCATTTTTCAGGGTCATCATCAAGAGTTATACCCTTAAATGAATTTTCAAGCTTTCTACGCATTTCGTCATCTGTAAATTCATATTCTTCAAGATACTTTGGTGCAGAAGCATCTGCCTCACTGTCAACAGGAACAAGATATTTAACATCACTTCCCCAGACATTTTCAGCACTCTCAGTCTTTCCCGCTGACATTGAGTGGAACGCAGCAATTATAGGCTCATCATTATAAACAATAATTTCGTCCTCTACTTCACTGACTGCATCTTTAATTTTCTTTATGTACTTGTCGTAATTATCACCATAATACTGCTTTGCCTGATTTTCTGTAAAATACGCCTGATATTTAGTACTGTCATTTGAAAAATATGCTCCGCATAGTTCGGAATCCGGCGATGCTAAAGCTTTTGCCTTCTGACGTTCAGCATAGGTGTGGGCAGCAACTGCCTGAGCCTTTAAGGCTTCCTTTTCAAAGGTTGCAGGCATTTCAGCACAAACTGCACCAACAACATAATCATAAGCTGAAACTTCTTCGGTTTTTCCAGTTGTGATATCAAGTACGATATAAGTGCCGTTGTCCTTTTTCTCTTTAGTACTCTTTTTTTCTATTGTTTTTTCTGTTTTCTTTACATTTTCAGCTGTACTTGAGGTTTCACTTGTATTGATTTTACTACCCTTAATTTCTGACGCTAAAAGTGGTGCAGCAGGAACGGTAACTAACAAAGCTGCAAAAATTAAAGCTGCACAAACGTATGATTTCATAAAATTCCTCCTTTTTTGGGGGTGAATATCCCCGTTAAGCATACATTTTCTAATTCTAACATCGTGTTATAAAGTTGACAATGCTCGCTAAATATAGTATAATAAAATTTAAATATAATAGAATGGGAGTGATACATATGAATAGTTTTAATGAAAATTCCAATATTAAAAAGTTATGCAGCGACTTGTCCGAACATTCCAAGGTAGATCCAAAACTTTACGACAAATTTTTCGTAAAAAGAGGCCTTAGAAATGCAGATGGCACAGGCGTTATGGCAGGGATTACTAATATATGTAATGTTCATGGATATGTTGTAAATGAGGGTGACCGTGAGCCGATTGAGGGAGAACTTGTTTATCGTGGATATAGTATTAAGGATCTTATTGAAAATGTAACAAAAGAGGATAGATTTGGTTTTGAGGAGATTACATATCTCTTGCTGACTGGAAAACTTCCAACTGCTCCAGCATTGAAGGAATTCTCGGATTATCTTGCTGAAAGAAGAGAATTGCCAGCGGGCTTTGTTGTTGATATGATTTTAAAAGCACCGTCTAAAAATATAATGAATAAGCTTGGCAGAAGTGTTCTTGCATTATATTCATATGATGATGAGTGTGAGAATAATTCCATTGAAAATGAAATGAGAATTGCTCTTGAGCTCGTTGCAAAGCTTCCGGTTATTATGACTAACGCTTATCAGACAAAGAAAAGTCATTATGAAAATAAAAGTATGATCATGCATCCGCTTCGTAAAGAAGAGGGTATGGCAGAAACAATTCTTTCAATGCTTCGTTTTGACAGACAGTATACTCATGAAGAAGCTAAACTTCTTGATACAATGCTTATGCTTCATGCTGAACATGGTGGTGGAAATAACTCCACATTCTCATGTCGTGTATTGACATCATCAGGAACTGATGCATATTCTGCATATGCTGCCGCAATTGGTTCTCTTAAAGGTCCACGTCATGGCGGTGCTAACCTGAAGGTTATGCAGATGCTTGAAGACTTCAAGACAAACGTTAAAAATTGGGAAGATGAAGGTCAGGTTGCTGACCATATGGTTAAAATTCTCAAAAAGGAAGCTAATGACAATTCTGGATTAATTTATGGTATGGGACATGCTGTTTATACTATTTCTGATCCAAGAGCCGTTATTCTTAAAGAAAAGGCATTCGGTCTAGCTAAGGGTAAGGAAATTGAAGCAGAATTCAGTCTTCTTAACACGATTGAAAGATTGACTCCTGAAATCTTCAGAGAAGTAAGAGGAAGCGAAAAGGTAGTTTCTGCGAATGTTGATATGTATTCAGGACTTGTTTACAAGATGCTTGGAATACCTTCAGACCTTTATACACCACTTTTTGCAGTTTCAAGAATCGTTGGCTGGGCTGCTCATAGAATGGAAGAAATCTTGACAGGTTCAAGAATTATTCGTCCAGCATATAAAGCAATAGCAAAGCCTAGAATTTATACATCAATTTCTGATAGAACACTTTAATTAACTAAAATTATTTTTAAGCAATGGAGGAAAGCAATGAAAAAACTTACTGTTATTTTTGTATTGTCTTTTCTCTTGCTTACAGGATGCAGCTTTTCAACGGGTGTTGATACACTTATCACCCCACCTAAGCTGAGTCAACAACAGGAACATATCTATAATGCTCTTAAAAACTATGCTGGTACAAATATAAGCCTGAAATATCCAAAATCAGGTGACTATTTGTCAGCATTTATTGTTGCAGACGTTGACAATGACGGTGACGATGAAGCAATTGTATTTTATGAAAAAGGTACAGTTTCTGCAGAAGAAAATTCACTTAGAATGAATATTCTTGATTGTGTTGGAAAACAATGGCAGTCTGTCTATGACCACGCTGCAGACGGCAATGAAATAGAAAAGGTTGTTATAACCAAACTTGGAAGTAATGACAGAATTAATATAATAGTAGGTTACAGCCTTATAAATCAGAGTGAAAAGGTTGTTAGTATATATCACTATGAAAATGGCACTCTGAACACAACTTTTGAAAATAATTACTACTCTCTTTTTGATGCCGCTGATTTAAATGGCGACGGAACAAAGGAGCTTTTTATCGCACTAAACCAAAAACCATCAAGAGATTCCTCAGCACAAATATTCCATTTAAATGAAAATGGAGAATATTTTAAATCTGCTGTCAAGCTTGAAGATGAAGGCTATACGGATTATCAAAAAGTCACTTATGGAAAGCTTGATGATGGAACAACGGGCATATATCTTGATGCTGTTGTTGGAAATGGACTGATTGTAACATCAGTTTTTTCAGTTAACGATAAAAATACTCTGACCAGAATTTTTAAACCAGATAATAAAACTGACGAAACATTAAGACCATCAGCCTACACCTGCTATGACGCAGATGGAGATGGAGTTGTTGAAATACCAATTCCACAGCTTTTCCCAAGCTATAGTCAAGATGACGAGGAACAGCTTAGTCTTACAAAATGGTATGAGCTTAAAGGTGATAAGATTTCCGTTAAACTGAGTGGATACCAAAGCGTTACAAACGGTTATTCATTTATCTTTCCAGATGGCTGGCTGGGAAATGTAACTGCTGTTGCTGATTCAGCAAAAAACTATATAACCTTTAGCAGGTTCTCAGAAAATGACTCTGAAGAAAACGGATTACTTTTAACCTTGCAGATACTTTCAGAAAATGATTCTGAAAAGATAGATAAGCTGATTGATAATGGTTATGAGGTTTTACATTCAAGAGGCGATAAATTGTTTTTGATTGACATAAATGATAAAGATGAAATGACACAACCGCTGGCGGAGCTTATGTTCCGTTTCAGATTTTACGATTAGAAAAAACTTGTTTTCATAGTTGTAATATCTATGAAAACGGATTTTAAGGAAACGCTGATTAAATATTGTGGGTAAAATGTGCAAGCAGATTACATTCAAAACCATTAGGCATTATTTAATCAGTAGTTCCTTAATAAACAAAGATATGGAGAAGGTATTATGAAGCGTATATTAGTATGCGAGGACGAAGATACAATTCGTGATTTTGTTGTAATCAATCTAAAAAGAGCGGGATATGACGTTTATGACGTTAATTGCGGTGAAGAAGCTCTTCGGGTTTTTGATGAGGAAAAGGGAAACTTTGATATCGTTCTACTGGACATAATGATGCCGGGAATTGACGGTTTTACAGTTTTGAAAAAGCTTCGTGAAAAAAGCTCAACCCCTGGAATAATTATGCTGACTGCAAAAACTCAGGAAATGGATAAGGTTAATGGTCTTATGATCGGTGCTGATGACTATATCACAAAGCCATTTTCACCATCTGAGCTAACCGCAAGAGTTGATGCGATTTATCGCAGAGTTTGTATGAGTTTTATAAAAGATGCTAAATCACAGGTTCTTGAATCCGGCCCATTTGCTTTAAATATAAAGAGCAGAACGGTTACAAAAAATGGTGTGCCAGTTGAGCTTACACAGGTTGAATATCAGATTTTAGAGTATTTTATGAATAATAAAAATACGGCTCTTGACCGTTCAAGTATACTAAATCATATCTGGGGCGAAAGTTATTATGGTGACGATAAAATAGTTGATGTTAATATAAGAAGAATACGATTGAAAATCGAAGAAGAACCTTCTAATCCACAGTATATTATGACAATCTGGGGTTATGGGTATAAATGGCATGACAAGTAACTGAATGGAGCTGCAAAGGCAATGGCGAAGAAAAGTATTACAAAACGCTGGCTTATAAATAACCTTGGCGTTGTCCTTATGGTACTCCTGATTATTGAAATGATTATGATTTACGTTATTCAGAATTACTACTATAGCTCCGCTAAGCAATATCTGGTTTCTAAGCTTAATGAGGTTACAAGTATACTTTCACTTTACTCTGACGATGCAAATGTCAATTTTTCATCAGAGGTCAGAAATATGCTTGAAAATTTTTCTGAAAAAGATAAAATGGAACTTATGGCGATAAATTCCAAAGGACATATTGCATTGACTTCTTCTGGATTTTCCCCTGATTCTGATACAATTATGTCTGATTATGAAGAAGCTATTAAAAGCGAAGATAATTATGGATATTATATAGGCAAACAAGTTGGCGGAGAAAAAATAATGTCTGTTGCTCACACTCTGGATTCTGAAAATACGGAGTATAGTGCAGTCAGAGTTGTTATTTCTCTATCAGAGGTTGATACTGCAATAACTAGTTTCATTATTGTTACAACAACAGTTTGCATTGCAATTCTTTTGCTTATGGCATTTACCGGATTTTATTTTATTAATTCTATTGTAAAGCCGGTTCAGCAAATAAGCATAACTGCAGCAAAATTTGCCAAGGGTGATTTTTCTGTCAGAATTCAGAATAACAGTACCGATGAGATTGGCGAGCTTTGCGTTGCAATTAACCATATGGCTGATGAGCTTTCAAGTGCTGACACAATGAAAAATGAATTTATGTCGTCTGTATCGCACGAGCTTAGAACGCCGCTAACAGCTATTAAAGGCTGGGCTGAAACAGTAAGAACAGAATGTGATCCTGTTATTACTGGAAAGGGCATAAGAGTAATAATAAATGAATCTGAAAGACTTTCAAGAATGGTTGAGGAATTGCTTGACTTTTCAAGAATGCAGAGCGGACATTTTACCCTCCAACAGGATACTATGGATATTTTGGCAGAACTTGGAGAAGCTGTTCTGATTTATGCAGAAAAAGCAAGAAAAGAAAATGTTACGATTATTTACGAAGAACCCGAAATGTTGCCCTTTGTTCACGGTGATAAAAACAGAATAAAGCAGGTTTTCATTAATATAATTGACAATGCTATTAAATATTCCAATACTGGCGGCGTTGTCAAAATTCATGTATTCGAAACTGAAGATGGTGATATTTGTGTTACAGTTGAGGATAATGGCTGTGGAATAAAAAAATCCGACCTTCCTAGAATAAAAACTAAATTTTTTAAGGCGAATCATACAAAAAAAGGCTCTGGTATTGGTCTTGCTGTTGCAGACGAAATTATTTCTATGCACGATGGCATTTTGTCACTTGAAAGTGAAGAAGGCAAAGGAACTAAAGTTACAATAACAATTCCAACGCATGAGTCAGAGGATAAAAAACAGTCCTGATTTTGGACAGAAAGGCTTTGAATAAATGAGTAAGGAAAAAGTATCACACAAATCAAAAATTGGTGGACAGGCTCTTATTGAAGGCGTTATGATGAACGGAATAAAAAAAGGAGCGATGGCCTGCCGTTTGCCTAACGGAACAATTGATGTTGAAACATGGGACACTAAGCCTGTTACGGCGTGGTATAGAAAAACACCGCTTATAAGAGGTATTTTCAATTTTGTTATTTCTATGAAGGACGGCTATCGCTGTCTTATGAAATCTGCCGAAAAACAGATGGATGACGAAGAAACACCAGAAGAAGAAAAGCTGAGTGACAAGGCAATGAGCTTAATCATGACTATTGCAATGATTTTCGGAGTTGCTCTTTCTGTTGGATTGTTTGTATTTTTGCCAAAATGGCTTGTTAATTTTTCAGATGCATTGACAGGAAACCGAATTCTCCGTTCAGCTTCAGAAGGAATTATAAAAATTGTTATTTTTATTGCATACCTTGGTTGTACAGCAATTATGAAGGATTTAAGACGAACATATGAATACCACGGCGCAGAACATAAGACAATAGCCTGTCTTGAGGCTGGTCTTGAGCTGAATGTTGAAAATGTCAAGAAACAAAAACGTTTTCACCCACGATGTGGAACAAGCTTTCTGTTTATAACCTTGATTATCAGTATACTTGTAATGTGTATTGTGCCTTTTACCATTGTATGGCAGAGAATGGTTGCAAGTGTTGTTCTTATTCCAGTTATGGTTGGAATTTCATATGAACTTATAAGGATTGCCGGACGCCATGATAATCTTTTTACCAAAATTATTTCTACACCTGGTCTTTATATACAGCGTCTTACAACAAAAGAACCTGACGATAAGCAAATAGAGGTTGCAATTGCTGCAATTAAGCCATGTATTCCACAGGATCTTGAGGAGGATAAGTGGTGACAGCTCCAGAGCTTTATTTTCATATAAGAAATATCTTTGAAAAGAATACTATCGAAAGTTCACAGTTCGAGGCGATGTGTGTTATAGAACATATCTTTAAAAAGAGGCTTAATACACTTCTCCTTGAAAAGCCAAAGGTATCTGAAGAACAGATAACTTTTGCAAATAATATTGCTTACAAACGTATTACAGGCGAGCCGCTTCAGTATCTTTTGGGAGAATGGGAGTTTTACGGTATGCCTTTTTATGTTGGTAAGGGTGTGCTTATCCCAAGGCAGGATACGGAAGTTCTTGTTGAAACAGTTATTTCTGCTGCAAAAAAATATGAACGACCTAAAATAATTGATCTTTGCAGTGGAAGTGGATGTATTGCTTGTGCAGTTGCGGCAAATGTAAAAAATGCTGAGGTGTATGCCCTCGAAAAATCTGAAATAGCAATTGGATATCTCAATAAAAATATCAAGCTTAATAAGGTGAACGTAGAAGTTATTCAGGCTGATGTTTTAAGTGAGAGTAATGCGGAGCTTTATGATGGGTTTGATATGATAGTTTGTAATCCGCCTTATCTGACAGAAAATGATATGAATTCACTTCAAAAGGAAGTTTCATTTGAGCCTGAGGAGGCTCTTTTTGGCGGAGAAAACGGGTTGAATTTTTATCATGAAATAACCCGTATATGGAATACCTGCCTTAATAAAAATGGCATTCTTGCCTATGAAATTGGGATGGGTCAAGAAAATGATGTTGAAAAAATGATGATTGATAATAATTTTGCAAATATAGAATTTATTCGTGATCTTCCTGGCATTATCCGAGTTGTAAAGGGAGAAAAGGTAATTTAACGCTGTATTAATTACGGCAGAATGGAGAATTTTATGGCAAGAGGCGACACAAAAAAGAAAGCTAAGGTTCTGTTACTTCCAACTACACAGGAAGATAAGAAAAAAGCTCTGGCTGGTGCTATTGCACAAATAGAAAAAAACTTCGGAAAAGGTGCTATTATTAAGCTTGGTGCTAACCAGACAATGCAGGTTGATTCAATTCCAACAGGTTCAATGGGACTCGATATGGCGCTTGGTATAGGCGGCGTTCCAAAGGGAAGAATTGTTGAACTTTATGGACCTGAAAGCTCAGGTAAAACAACCGTTGCGCTACATATTATTGCTGAGGCACAAAAAAAAGGTGGAGAGGTTGCGTTTGTTGACGTTGAACACGCTCTTGATCCTATTTATGCTGCTACTTTAGGCGTTGATGTTGATAATTTATTGGTGTCACAGCCTGATAGTGGAGAGCAAGCACTTGAAATCATGGAATCACTTGTTCGTTCGGGTGCTATTGATGTTGTTGTACTTGATTCAGTTGCCGCTTTGACAACAAAAGCTGAAATAGATGGTAATATGGGTGATTCAAATGTCGGACAATTGGCAAGACTTATGTCACAGGCAATGAGAAAGCTTACTCCTTTACTTTCAAAGACAAATTGTGTTGCAATTTTCATAAACCAGATTCGTGAAAAGATTGGCGTTATGTATGGAAGTCCGGAAACAACACCTGGTGGACGTGCGTTGAAATTTTATTCTTCCGTTATTATTGACGTTAGAAAAGGCGATCCTATAAAGAATGGTACTGAACTTATCGGTTCAAGAACAAAGATAAAAATCAAGAAGAATAAGGTCGCTCCTCCATTTAAAGAATGTGAATTTGATATAATTTTCGGTAAGGGTATTTCAAGAACTGGAGAGGTTCTTGATGTTGCAGTTGAGCTTGAGATAATCAAAAAAAGCGGTGCATGGTTTAGTTTTGACGGTCAAAAGCTTGGACAGGGACGTGACAATGCTAAGAAGGCACTTGAGGAAAACCCTGAGCTTATGAAAACTGTTGAAGAAAAAATCTCCGAAAACAAAGATGCTATGATGATTATGACCAAGGCTAGCAAGAAAAAGAGTAAACTTGAAGAAGCGGCCGACGCTGCTGCAGCTGAGGGTGTAGATTTGGACGAGATGGGTGTAGTTGGTGATATGGACGTTGATGACGATATAGACTATGACAATATTGATCCAATTGTTAATGCTGAGGACGATTTTGAAGAATTCACACCAGCAGACGATGAATAAATATGCTTATAACTTCAATTGAAAAATATAAGGGCGAAACATATTGTGTTACTATTGACGGAAACAAAAAAGTTTTCCTGCATAGAGATATTATTGCAAGGTTTGAACTTCAGGAAGATTCTGAAATAGAGAATGACTTCTTGACAGAAATTCTTTATGCATCAGATTTAAGACGTGCAATGCGTCGGGCAATGTATCTTATAAATGAACGTGATTATTCGTATATATTGCTTTTTGAAAAACTTCAGAAGAATTATCCTGATAGAATTTGTTTTGATGTTGCAAACGCTATGGCGAAAAAAGGATATATCAATGACCGTAGATTTGCTGGGGAAGTTGTTTACAGCTACATGAACTGTAAATGCTATGGCCCCAGACGAGTTAAGCAGGAGCTTTATAAAAGAGGTATCAGAGGACGTATTGCAGAAGAAGCTATCGATGACGCTATTGAAGGGCTTTATGAACGGCTTGCCTCAGTTATCGAACGGAAATATACACATTTGCTAGATGATCCTGAGGATTTTAAATCCATTGCAAAGGTTAAGAATGCACTTGCAAGAATGGGATATGACTATGATGATATAAACAGCGTTGTAAAAGATTTTCTTGATAAATAAAAGAAGGAGAAAAAAGTATGCCTATTAAAATCGGACTTGTTTCACTCGGTTGTTCAAAAAATCTTGTAGATTCAGAAAGAATGCTTTACAGATTGAAAACTCGTGGATATGAACTGGTTACAGAACCTGGACTTTCTGATATCGCAGTTGTCAATACTTGCGGATTTATTCAATCTGCCAAGGAGGAGGCAATTGAAACTATTCTTGAGCTTTCAAAGCTTAAACAAGAGGGAACAATTAAAAAAATAATTATTACTGGTTGTCTTTCGGAAAGATACCGTGAGGAAGCGGCAGAACTTTTTCCTGAAGCAGATGCCGTTATTGGTATCGGCAATCAAGAAGATATAGTTGATATTATTGATCATGTTCTGGCAAATGAACGTGTTGTGGATTTTGCAAAAAAAGAAAATCTGCCTATTACTGGTGAACGTATTATCTCAACATTGCCTTTCTTTGCTTACTTAAAGGTTGCAGAGGGCTGTGATAACTGCTGTTCATACTGCGCAATCCCTCTTATCAGAGGACGTTTCAGAAGTGTTCCTATGGAAGAGGCTATAAAAGAGGCTAAGTGGCTTGCTGAAAACGGTGTGACAGAGCTTATTGTAATCGCACAGGATACAACACGTTATGGCGAAGATTTATACGGTGAATCAAAACTTCCAGAGCTTCTTGAAAAGCTTTGCGAAATTGATGGACTAAAATGGGTTCGTGTGCTTTATAGCTATCCTGAAAGAATTACAGATCGTCTGCTTGATGTTATTGCAAGTCAGCCTAAGATTGTAAAGTATATGGATATTCCAATACAGCATTGTAATGGTTCTGTACTTTATGAAATGAATCGTAGTGGTGATGAAAATCAATTGCGTGAACTGATTCAGAAAATAAGAACTAAAATTCCTGATATAGTTTTAAGAACAACACTTATAACTGGTTTTCCTGGCGAAACAGAAGAACAGTTTAACGGCCTTGCAGAATTTGTCAAGGACACAGAATTTGACAGACTTGGCTGTTTCCCTTACTCTGAAGAAGAAGGAACTGTTGCTGGCGAAATGACAAATCAGGTTGATGAGGAAGTCAGAGCTCACAGAGCAGACATAATCATGGAACAGCAGCAGCTTATTCATATCCGTAAGAATGAGGAATGTATCGGAAGAACTATGGAAGCAGTTGTTGAAGGCTTCGATAAGTGGGCTGAATGCTATTTTGGACGCACAAAAGGCGATGCTCCTGATATTGACGGTAAGGTTTTCTTTGCAGGAAGTGAAAAACTTGATATCGGACAGTATGTTGATATTAAGAT
>JAVBRC010000110.1:0-11699 GCA_031548405.1 Oscillospiraceae bacterium
TATGCGACATTCGTCGGGGTTAGTTAACTATCCTTAATTACACGCACTTTTGCGTAGTATTGTTTAGAAAGGAACTGCATATAAATATTATGGACATGACAAAAAATATCTCTATTATCGGTTCGACAGGCTCAATTGGAACTCAGGCAATCTCTGTTGCAAAATAAAATTTGCAGCAGCCTTTTTGTTTTTATTGATTGTAATTAATCAAAAAGCGATGTTGGTCGGGGCAAGTTAACTAACTGCACGCATAGCGAAGCGACATCAGTTTAGGTCAACCCCTTTTAAAGGGTTGCAGGGTCAAGGGACGGAGTCCTTGTCGCTCCGCAGAGCGAAAGCAGCGTGACGCTGCACTCAATCGCCGTTCGGCGGGGTTAGTTTTAGAGATGTGCAAAGAACCTTTTTCTTTGGTTCTTTTCTTTTTTGCAATAGAAAAAAGAAAGAACGGAGAACTCGTTAAGGGATTGGATTTTAGTTTGATTGCCAAACTTAGTTTTTTTTTCAAAAGTTATTTATTAAGTCAACTCGCCAAATTTAGACTTTCTGACGTTTCAAAACTTCCCCACTATCGTGCGTTTTGAAAGGCTGGTAGAACTCGACGTCTGTTACTTAGGTATCTTTTTTCACTTGCAAAAAAGATACCTCTTGTCGCTATGGCGACATTTCACTAGAAAAAATGCGCCCTACGGCTGTAAGATTTCGCTCTGCGGAGCGACCAAGGCTCTGCCTTTGGATACCGCAACCCTTTAAAAAGGGTTGACCTAAACTATCTTCGCTTCGCGATGCGTGCGGTTAGTTTTACTGGAATTTGCGGAACGTCGAGGACGCCGTACCATACGAGATTTCGCTTTGCGTGCGGTTAGTTAACTTCGCCCGCCGAACGGCAATTGGATGCAACGTCACGTTGCCCCTTTAAAAAGGGTTGACCTAAACTATGCGCCGTTCGGCGGGGTTAGTTAACTTTCTTATAGAGTACTAATATGTTACTACGTTAATTTATGAAAATCCTGTGAAATCAACAAATCTTCTAAAAAACTCTTGACATTATTAAATATTGAGTATATAATTTAAGAGTGGTTCTCATATTGAAGGATTATTCGGAAAATGACTATAACAAATTAAACAGAAACGTGGTGACAATAATGAATAAGAAAAAACTTTTATCATATGTTTTATGTATAGTAATTTTATTTATTACTGCCATTTCAACTGAATTTGTTGCCCATAATTATTCACACGATTGTCCAGGCAATGATTGTTCCGTTTGTCTGGATATAAATAGATTTCAGAAAATATTAAACGACTTACAGGGAAATACAAGCGCAAAGGCTTTTGTAGATTTTATTGTAGCAGTTTCTTTTGTTACAATTGTAGTTTTATACGCAAAATTTTTCGCTTCAGTTACACCTATAACGCTAAAAGACAAACTTTCAAATTAAAAATAAACGGCTCTTCACACAAGGTACGCAGTTGCCGGCGTGCCTTGTGTGAAGAGACTGAAATTAAAAAAGGATAAATGCATCTTTTTTTAATTATATTTTTAATTTGGAGGTTTTTTCTATTGAAAAAGAAAATTATATTAGCCCTTTCACTTGCCCTTGCAATTGCAACATCTGTAGGCTGTGGAAATCAATCGGCTAAAAACGATAATGACAAAATCAAGGTTTTATGTACATCATATCCGCAATACGACTGGGCAAAACAAGTTGCCAAGGACATTTCAGGTGTTGAAATATCACTTCTTAACGCTTCGGGCACTGATATGCACAACTATCAGGCAACAGCCGAAGATATTTTTAAAATTGCTGACAGCGATTTATTTATATATGTCGGTGGCGAGTCTGAAGAATGGGTTAATGATGCACTTAAAAGTGCCAATGGTTCTGATGTTAAGGCTTTAAATCTTCTTGAAACGCTTGGAGATAATGCGAAAGAAGAAGAAGTTGTTGAAGGTATGCAAGCTGATGAAGACGAACACGAGGAAGAGGAAGCTGAAGAAGGCACTGAATATGACGAACACGTCTGGCTTTCTCTCAAAAATGCTGAAATACTCGTTGATTCAATTAACGACACACTCTGTTCCATGGACGCTGACAGCTCAAAAACATATACAAAAAATTCCGAAGACTATATTGAAAGCATAAAAGCTTTGGACATGCAATTTGAAGATACTATATCATCTGCGAAAAATGATACCCTACTTTTTGGTGACAGATTCCCATTCAGATATTTGTTTAGCGACTATAACTTAACTTATTATGCTGCATTTATCGGATGCTCTGCCGAAACAGAAGCAAGCTTTGAAACTATTGCATTCCTTTCTGAAAAAGTAAACGATCTTTCGCTTTCATATGTTATGACACTTGAAGGTTCTGATAATAAAATTGCAAATACAATAATTGAGAATACAACAGCAAAAAATCAAAAAATACTTTCTTTAAATTCAATGCAGTCAATAACAAAAACTGATATAGACAACGGTATTACATATTTGGAAATAATGGAAAATAATTTAAATGTATTAAGTGAGGCGTTAAATTAATTATGAATGAGCATCTTATTTGTAAAAATGTATCCTTAGGATATGACGGCGGTGTTATACTCTCCAACCTAAACTTCAATCTTTCCCGTGGAGATTATCTTTGCATCGTCGGCGAAAATGGCTCTGGAAAAAGTACATTGATAAAAGCATTACTTGGCTTAAAACCACAGGTTAAAGGCGATATTATAATAAATAGTCAGGATTCAAATCTTGACAAAATCGGTTATCTTCCTCAGCAAACAGCAATTCAAAAAGACTTTCCGGCAACCGTTAAGGAAATTGTTATTTCCGGTTGCCTGAATCAAATCGGCTTAAAGCCGTTCTATAACAAAAAGCAGAAAGAAACTGCCTTGGAAAATATGAAAAAGCTCGGTATTGAGCATCTGGCTAAACGTTGCTATCGTGAACTTTCTGGCGGACAGCAACAGCGAGTTTTACTAGCAAGAGCATTATGTGCAACTAAAAGTATGCTACTACTTGATGAGCCTGCAACTGGACTTGATCCAGTTGCAACTCAAGAAATGTATGACCTTATTTCTAGTCTTAATAAAAACGAAAATATAACTATTTTAATGGTTTCCCACGACATAGCAGCAACATTGAAATATTCTACACATATATTACATATCGGTGACCCAATATTCTTTGGAACTAAAGAAAAATATCTTGCCTCTAAGACTGGAAAGGCATTTACAGATATAATGGTAGGTAACGAAAATGAGTGAGATTATGGATAAACTTTCATTTTACCTTACATTTCCTTTTGTAAGATATGCATTAATAGTAGGCGTACTGATTGCACTTTGTTCTTCTTTGTTAGGTGTAACCCTCGTACTAAAAAGATTTTCATTTATTGGTGACGGACTTTCTCATGTAGCTTTCGGCGCAATAGCAATAGCAAGTGTAATAAACCTTACAAATAATATGCTTATAGTTCTTCCTATAACAATTATTTCAGCAGTATTATTGCTAAACACAGGTCAAAACGCAAAGATTAAGGGAGACGCAGCGGTAGCAATGATTTCAGTTGGAACACTTGCTATTGGTTACATGATAATCAACCTTTTCTCAAAGTCTTCAAATATTTCTGGCGATGTTTGCAGTACCCTTTTCGGTTCAACATCAATCTTAACATTGTCAACCACGGATTTATGGCTCTGCGTTGGAATGTCAATTGTAGTTATTTTAGTATTTGTTGTTTTTTACAACAAGATTTTTGCAGTTACCTTTGATGAAGATTTTTCATCAGCAACAGGCGTTAAAGCTAAAGTCTACAACATGATAATTGCTGTTATAACTGCTATAATAATTGTTTTGGCAATGAACCTTGTTGGTTCACTTCTTATTTCAGCATTGATTATATTCCCTACCTTATCTGCAATGAGAGTATTCAAAAGCTTTAAATCTGTTATAATTTGTTCAGTCGTTATCGCAGTAATATCATCTGCTATAGGTATCCTAATCGCAATATTAGGTTCAACACCTGTTGGTTCGACTATTGTTGCTGTTGACATTGCAGTATTTTTTATTTTTAGTATAATCGGTTTTGTTTCAAGGAGGCAAAAATAAAATGAAAAAATATTTATTTATATCTTGCGTAATGCTAACTACGCTGCTTTTCTCGTCTTGCGGTACTAATAAGGCAAGCAGCACAGAAAACACAGCACAAGTATCAAACAGTGCTGAATCTAACTTCGACATCGACCTTACAGGAATGAGCAGTACAATGGTTTATGCACAAGTTAATGAAATGATTACTACTCCAACTGATTTCGTTAATAAGAGTGTTAAATTAAGTGGTACATTTTCTTCAGAACCATCTGAATTTGAAGGTGTTAATTATTACTTTGTTGTAATCGCTGATGCTACTTCTTGTTGTTCACAGGGTTTTGAATTTATCTACTATGAAAACGATAATGCTGTATCAAATGAAAGCTATCCAGAAGTTGGAGCTGAAGTTGAGATATCTGGAGTTTACACTTCTTATGATGAAAACGGTTCAACCTATTATTATGTAAAAGCCGATAATCTCAGGGTATTATAATATTTGAAATGTCATAAATAAACTAAAAAGTCCATTAAGCTTGTATATAAAAAGCTTAAGGACTTTTTTTGTCTCCTATAAATAGTATGAATAGCTACAGCATAATGCTGTCCGTACAAGGTTATCTAACTATCCTCAGTTTCTTTTTTGTCTTTTTTACGTTTTTTTACGCATTCGGTCAGCAAATATTCAATCTGGCCGTTTATTGAACGAAAATCATCTTCCGCCCAGTCAGCTAGATCAGCCCAAAGCTTTGGGGACAATCTTAGTACTATTTGTTTCTTAGAATCTTTCTTTTCAGCCAAGATTATCCCTCCTTATGAACAATTGCAGTATCACACAAAATATTCTAATGGTAACACCTTAATAAATCGAACCACTGTTAACTATCGGCTGTGCATCCTTACTTCCACAAAGAACAACAAGAAGATTCGAAACCATCTGCGCCTTTCTTTCGTCGTCAAGCTCACAAACATTGCCTTCAGCAAGGTTTTTCAAAGCCATGTCAACCATTCCAACAGCACCCTCAACTATCTTCTGTCTTGCTTCAATTATTGCAGTTGCCTGCTGACGCTGGAGCATTGCTGCCGCAATTTCTGGTGCATATGCAAGATGAGTAATCTTAACTTCATCAATATTAATTCCGGCAATTTCAACCTTACTTTGCAACTCAGCTCTAAGTGATTGTGCTATTTCCTGACTTGAGCCTCTAAGTGACTTTTCCTCACCTTCTTCAGAAACATCATATGGATAAAGTCTTACAATATTTCTAAGTGCAGAATCAGCTTGTGCAGAAAGAAAATCTTCAAAATCATTAACATTAAATACTGCCTTTGCAACATTATCAACATTCCAGATAACGTTTATTCCGATTTCAATCGGATTTCCCAGAACATCATTAATTTTCTGCTTTTCATTTCTTAAAGTCATTGCCTTTAGTGAAATTTTCTTGCTCATGCCTAGTACTGCAATCTTAACTTCACCATTCTTCACTGAATCGTTAGCAGAATTCAAAGCTTTATCAAATGCAGGGCTAACCGCACTGCAAAACGGATTGATAAAGAAAAATCCATCAATTTTAAGTGTTCCGACATATTTTCCGAAAAGAGTTAAAACAAGTGCTTCATTTGGTTTCATTATTCTAAGCCCGCAATCAATTATAATAGCTGCAATCATTGCAATACAGCTTAAGATAATTACTGTCACACCAAGTGCAACCCATGATTTAATAGTTAAAAATACTCCGCCAATAAGTCCTCCGATGAATACAAGAAACAGGAACAGGCTCAAAAACAGCATTGCCCAACCATTCTTTGCATTAAGAACCTTTTCTTCATTGATCATTTGTTTGTTATTTTCCATAATTTCTTCCTCCATTCAATTATTATAATGATATCAAAATGATATCATTATAATAACACTGATTTATTGGTTTGTCAAGTGATTTTATAGTAATAAAATTATTTTTTATTAAAAAAGCTGTCACACTATATTAAATAGTGCAACAACTCTTTTTATATGTTATATAAATTTTTAGTAAGTCGATATGTTTCAAATTTTGTTACAGTTTAAAATTAACAACAGAATGAACGTAAAAATGAACAAAGTGATTCAAACATTTTACACATAATTATTTACCTCCGAATTTTTTTATATCTTTTATTATAGTTCAAATTAACAACAGAATGAACGTAAAAATGAACAAAGTGATGAAAACATCTTACACATAATATATTTACCTCCGAATTTTTTTATATCTTTTATTATAGTTCAAATTAACAACAGAATGAACGTAAAAATGAACAAAGTGATGAAAACATTTTACACATAATTATTTACCTCCAAATTTATTTCCCTTTAGGGATATCACACATTAGCAACAGAATGAACGTAGAAATGAGCAAAGTGATGAAAACATCTTACACATGATTTTCTTACCTCCTAAAGTTTTTTCCTCTTTGGGATGTCTTAATTATAACAAATCGGTTACAAAATGGCAACACAAAGATTATGGTAATTTTAAAGGCAATAATATCTTAACGAAAAAATTCAAGGCAACACCATACAAATATTGTATAGCATTGCCTTGATATATGAAAAATAGTTATGAAGACACATTTTACTTACTCGGTTATTTCCGTTTGTTCAGGAGTTTGAAAAAAATCAAAATTTTTCATATCTGGCATCTGCCTATCACCCCCCATGCCACCCATGTTCATCGTTCCAAGCTTAGTTAAGTCTATTGAAGATGCATCAATTAATGCATCAGAATCTTTCTGTGCCTCTGTAGTTGAAGGAATTGTTCCGTAAAGCTGACCAATTATACTTTTAGCTCGCAGAGAACCATACTTCTTCAGTTCCTCAACACCTTCTTTAAATGCATCATATCCATTAAAAGAAGTTGAATCATTCTTAACGTATTCATCTATTATACTGGTCGCTTTATTTATAGTTTCTTCAAAAATGCCTGAACCGACATAATTTTCTGCGATTTCCCTCAGATACTCATGATATTTTTCGAGGTATTCAGGATTTTCGAGCAGCTTTCCTATAATTGGTCTATCTGCTGCATCAACACCGCTAAAAACTGTATCAATAGCAAAATTTATAATATCACTGGAATTTGCGGACTGATATGTCCCAAACGCAAGGTTATAGTCCCAAGGAACCATTGAAAGAGCACCTTCATTTTCCGTCAAGACGTAATTATGTCCCATTGATGAAAAATAGCTGTCAAGATTCATAATAAATACGTTGCAAGCAGTATATCTTAAAACTTCATCAACTTCAATATATTTTTCAAGCTCCTCACCCTCGCTAATACCTTTTAGCGAGGCAATCAGTCTATTTTGAGCTTCTTCATCAACATCAGTAATGTTTTCATCAAATATATTGCTATAACTTTTAACTTCATCATCAGTATAAACAAGGCTCACACCGTTATTACCACCGTTCATGCCCATCATTCTGCCGCCACCAGCAGGCATTTGCATATCACTTTCATTATCTGGCATAAACATTTCGCCGTCAGGTAATTGCGGCATCTCCGGAATATTACCGTCTGAATTGTTTGGTATTGAAATTTCGCCGCTTGGCATTTGTGGCATTTCCCAAGTGTCACCATCGGAGTTGTCTGGCATCTGCATTCCGCCACGGAAACCTTGCCACATACTTATTGAAAGTGTATAATCACTCAAATCAAGCGTATTACCATTTGAATCAGTAATTGCAGTTACCTTTGAAATATCAAATGACTGCATAAAACGCATATCAATATCATCAATTTTAGTTACTGTTCCATCTGAAAGAGTTATCGATTCAATATTCTGGGTGTCGAAATTACCCGTTATATCTGTCCATTCAACGGAATTTCCGTCCTTATCAGTAAGAGTAATGAATTGAGTTATATTAAACCCACCATCACCAAAGCCATCAAATTTCATATCACCCATATCACCATTCATATCCATAGACTCGGGCTTATATGCCTCAACGCTGTTGTCTTCGCCATAGTTTCGTTCAATAAAGCGGTCTTCGATGTCCTCAAGTGCGATATAGAAACCATAATGCTCACCATTAACAGTTATTTCTGCGAATGTACAAAGTGAGCTTGGAACGTCCATATAATTAAATAAATCGTAGGACATATATTCCTTTAAATATGTATTGTCAGCATAAACATTGTTCAGAACAAGTGAATCAAGACCATAGCAAGTCTGACCATCAACATATTTACCAAATTTAACCTTTAAACTGTATCTGTCGCTATCAGTTTGAGAAATTTGGGTAAGGGAAGTATTTCCCTTGGTTTTTATTCCAACGTTTTCATAACCTTCACCATTAATCGTAATATTTCCGCTTATCCATGGCTTAGATGTGGCATTTTCCATAAGATTTGCCCAATCATCTTCAGTTGTTGTAATTTCGATTTTCAGCAAATCCTGATTAAATATTTTCTCGGCATATTCAGTTACGGCTGAAGCTTCATTGGATTGTGAGGTATTAGAAGAATTCGACTTATTTGCAAGTGTGCATCCAGTTGAAGAAATCGTAATAATCAAGCTTAATACAATTGCTGAAATTCGTTTGAGTTTGTTCAATATTAGTAACTCCTTTTTGTTTTGTGATGTAATATTTTTTAACGGGTATATATATGTAACTTTTACTTGCTTTCTTAATGTTTAAATTATAGTAAACAATTCGTAAAATCCAATGTTTTAAATGTGAAAATAAATGGAAAAAGATGTGATAATTTATAACGGCTATGAAAACGCACGATTGAAATTTCTCAAAAAACGAAGTTAGTCGGGGACTGTTAACTAACATCACTCATAGCGAAGCGAAAATAGTTTAGATCAACCTTTTTTAAAGGGTTGCAGTTTCCAAAGGCAGAGCCTTGGTCGCTCTCCGCAGAGAGCGAAACGCCTTATCGTCAAGCGCATTTTTTCTGGTGAATTTTTGCGAATGCAAAAAGAGGATTCTTTTTTGCAAGTGAAAAAAGAATCCTAAGTAACAGACATCGAGTTCTATTTGCCTTTCAAAACGCACGATAGTGGGGAAGTTTTGAAACGTCAGAAAGTCTAAATCTGGCGAGTTGACTAACTCTAAGAATCAGAAAAACTAAATTTTGCAAGTTAACTAAATCTCAAAGACTTCACGAGTTCCACGTTCTTTCTTTTTTCTATCGCAAAAAAGAAAGAACCAAAGAAAAAATGCTCTTGAACGATAAAGAGTTTCGCCCGTTGCGACGGGCGACCAAGGCTCTGCCTTTGGAAACCGCAAGCCATTAAAAAGGCTTGACCTAAACTTCCTTCGCTTCGCTATGCGTGCCGCAAGTTAACTATCATCGACGCACGGCGATTGTGCAACGTCACGCTATATTTTCTTTACAATTAAAATAATGTATGATATAATTTTGTTATTAAAATAAAAATGAGGTGCAACATGATTTTAAGAATGCCTTCTTATTACAAGAACTTTAAATGTACTGCTGAAAGATGCTCTGACAACTGCTGTATTGGCTGGGAAATAGATATTGACGAAAAAACAGCTGACTTTTATAATAGCGTAACTGGAGTATTAGGCGAAAAGCTTAAAAAAAATATTACAGCACAAACACCAAAAAGCTTTATACTTGGCGATAATGAGCGATGTCCTTTTCTTAATGAAGAAAATCTTTGTGACTTAATATTAAATTTAGGTGAAGACAAGCTTTGCGAGATTTGCACGGAACATCCGAGATATTATGAATGGTACGCTGAATTAAAAGAGGGTGGAGTTGGACTTTGCTGCGAGGCGGCTGCTGAACTTATTTTGACACAAAACGAACCATTCACCTTTATTGAAACGAAAATTGATGTGGAAAGTCATGATGAATATGATGTTGAGCTGTTTAATTGTCTTTTTGAGGCGAGAAACAAAATACTTTCATATTTGCAGATTAAAAATATGAATTTAAATAAAAAAGTCTGCGCAATACTTGATTACGCAGAGCTTCTTCAGTTTCAGGTTGATAACAACAATTTTAGTGTACCTGATATCAAATATGATAATAGCTGTTCAAATTCAAATTTAAAGCAAATTCTTGAATATCTGCTCGCACTCGAACCGATTGATGACAATTGGAAGCCTTATATAAATAGTAAGATAGAAATGTTTGATGAAGTGAGAAAATTTAAGAGTGAATTTATAAAAGGTAATCCAGAAGTACAAAAATATTTGCAGAATATAGCTATATATTTTATTTGGCGGCATTTTTTGAAATGTACCTTTGAAGGAGAATTTCTTTCAATAGTAAAATTAATGGCAATCTACATAGCCGTTATAGGATATGCCTTTGCTTGTAAGTGGTACGAGGGCAAAGAGCTTTCACTTCAGGATTGCATTGAAATTTCAAAGTATTTTTCAAAGGAAATTGAATATAGTGAAGAAAATATGTCTTCTCTGGCTGATATGGCCTATGAAAAAAGCACTTTGGAAACTTTAAGCATTAAGGGACTTTTTCAATAATATTACAAGACTTGGTTTTTATGTTTCTTAAAAAATATAAAATCCAACAAAAAAATCACAGCACATCCAACAGCATAGCAAATTATATCGCCCCACGAAAAAGATGTACCAATTATGGTTCGCAATATGTTATTTTCTACTCCGATTTTGTCTGCAATCCTAAAATATTGCAGAAATTCAACCAGTGCAACAAAAATAAAAACATATAAAGGTAATAGATTAATACGCTTTGGAAAAATAATTCTTATAAATAACTCCAACTACTAAAACATCACCAATATACGGACGAACAAACTCATCATGAACAAAAATTCCAATAAATATTTCTACAATCAATACAATAATAAATGTTAACAAGTGAACTTTCCGTTTTTTCGTTATATACATATACATCTCCTTTTTGCTAATTAATTGTAAATGAAAAGAAGTCAAATACCCAAATGGCACTAGGCTTCTTAGTGTTTTCTTACTGGCTTTTATTCCATTCATCTCGCAATATAGAAAAATAAAGTCTGTCGAAAGTTTTTTGATAGACTTTTTATTTTTTAAATACAATAATCCAGAATTTTTCCATTTACCAACTTAATTATTATAACATAAAACAAAAAAGAAGTCAAATCATAACGAAATTGACTTCTTGATATTCAGGTCTTTAATCACAAAATAAATTAGTAGGAGAACTAGTAGTTATAAAAGATAAATCTTTTTTTACTGAAACACAGCATAAAAACGAAAAAAAGCCCGAATAAATCGGACTTTTCCTTTGGCAACATTTTTCTGTCGCACATAATTGGCAGGGGTAAAAGGACTCGAACCTTTGGCACGCGGTTTTGGAGACCGCTGCTCTACCAACTGAGCTATACCCCTATATGGTGGGCCATTAGGGACTCGAACCCCAGACCAACCGGTTATGAGCCGGTTGCTCTAACCAACTGAGCTAATGGCCCAAATGCAAATGTTGAAAAAGAGCCGGCGTCGATATATTTTCCCAGGACGTTACCATCCAAGTATCTTCTACGCTGATGAGCTTAACTTCTGTGTTCGGAAAGGGAACAGGTGGATCCTCATCGCCATTAACACCGGCTGACTCTATTAAATTGAAAA
>JAVBRC010000160.1:0-11984 GCA_031548405.1 Oscillospiraceae bacterium
AATGCAATCTGGTTTTCGATAATGTGTATTCATATATCCAACAGGATTTTCTATTGCTATTTTATCGCAATCAGCCAAAGCAAATTTAATAAAAAAGTGATATGCTTCTTCCCTAAGTTTGATTCTTTTAGCGACCTTTTCAGGTGAATTGCATCTCAAACTAAAATGTCTTGTACCGGCACTAGTAAGATATGTACAAGGTGGATGAGCAATTAGTAAATCCCATTTGCCATTAACCTCATGCGTTTCGCCATCGCATGTTTCAAATTTGCAGTTACCATTTATATATTTAAGTGCATCGCCTTTGATATGCCACTCTGGATGCCCTCCAGAACAATCTATAACATCACAACTATACGCTTCATGTCCTAATTCTCTAAAAGCCATACATACAGCCTGACTTTCTTCACAAGCTATTAAAACTCTTGACATTTCCGTTCCTTTCTGTTATCATAAACGTGTTAATATTTTTTAGTTCCGTCCGTTACTGTTCCAGCAGTTCGGGCGGTTTTCTTTTTATTCCTCTTCATCCACTCTACTCTCACCCCCACGCCATTGAAATGGCTACCATAGACAACACAAGCAAGCTTACATATATGGCAGCATCTAGTATCATATGTATTTTAAGTTCTTTCTCCTCGGCTTCTCGTTCAGCACGCTTCACGGCCATGAACTCGGCTAGTTCCTTGCGATGGTCATACTCGGCTTGCGCAAACAGGTCGATTACGTCTTGGTCGCCATCGTTTTGCGGCTTAACGGTTTTGATTTTATTTATCCCACCTGTACTTATTGGGTTTAGTTTTGTTTGAGTCATTTTGGTTACTCCTTTATGATTTTGTCGCTGAACTGCTTATATGCTCAGTCAGCTTGTCCTCACTAATATAATAAGTCCACTTGCTTGACAGCTTTACAGCATAACCAAACGGTAATATACTTCTTTGCAAGCCAATTCTTATGAATTGTTCACACACGCCCATACGGGCGGCGGCTTCTTTTACGGATATTCTGTTGTTTCTTGGAATTGTTTCTGCTGTCATGGTTTACTCCTTTCAAATTGAGTTAGTTGGGTTTATTCAACTCAACTTCCTTTCACATCTCCCAGTGGCACAAATATATGTTAGAGCCACTGATTGGTTTGCTTTTACTTCTTCTTTTCATCCAACAATGCTTTTTCCAATATGGAATTAATGATTGATGCTTGTGACTTCCTTGTTTTTCTTGCTTTCTGTTCGAGCATCTCTTTAGTATCCTTATAAATCAGAAAGCTAAATAGAGTTCTTTCGCTTGTTTCAGAGTTATGCGGCACTTTTCACACTTCCTTTTGCATAATTTTTCTTAAAATACTTGAAAAAGTTATATAACCATGATATAATAAAGTTATATATCTTTGTTGTTTTCAACTACTGGAAATAGTTGTTCAACTGTGGAATTCAATGCTTTTGCTATTAAGACTGCTGTGTGTGCGTTTGGAACGACTTTTCCATATTCATAGTCTTGATACAGGCGTTCACTCACCCCAACTTTTTGTGCAACTTGTGCCTGAGTTATGCCAAGATTTTTGCGTAATTCTTTCAATTTTGGTTTCAACTCGTCCTCTCTTCCTGAATTTAACACGAGAAATAATTCGTGTTATGCTCATATTATATCACGAGATATATCTCGTGTCAACCCCTTTTACAAAAAAAATGTGAGGTTTTATATGACTGAAATATCTCAATCGTTTAAAAAGGTTCGTAAAGAAAAAAAATGTACTCAAAAGCAAATTGCTAGCGCAATAGGCATATCAGAACGAAATTACCAAGATTATGAATATGGTAAGGTTGTTCCATCTGCTATAACTCTAATCGCTCTAGCCGACTACTTCGACGTATCCATTGATTACCTTGTAGGTAGAACGGACAAGCCAGAGGTTAATAAATGAGAGCTAAAAAAAAGATTTTATTGGAATTTGATTATCAAGGATCACAATTTATTGTAAAAGAAGTCGGATTACCATTGCCTTACGTTCATTATTCGCAAGGTGGTCCTTTCTTAGGTTTTTCTTTTGAAGAAAACAGTCAAATATTTTTATGTAGTTGCTTCAAAAAAGCTTTTGAAACTTATATAGCGTCATATAAATATCATTCTCATTATACAGATCCTTTAAAAGAATTTATTATTTCCTCATTTAATTTTCCATATGACTTATCAGCATCAATTTATAGTACAAATAGAAATGATCCTATAAATCATATACACTTCAAAGATAAAATTTGCCATCAATGTAATTGTATTAGTCCAACCGTAACGAACAAATATTGTTCAATGTCTAAGTTTGAATTAGAACACCATTGGTATATCAAAAAGTATATATATGAAATCAGTTCAATTGAGGGAGATATAATATGGTTACCTACTGATATACAAAATATATATGAAAATCAACGCTTATTTGCTAATACCGCACAGTCTTATAGGGAACAACATAATTGGAGTGAAGCGAATAAATATGATAAGCTTTCCAATAAATTATATCGCGAGTGGCATAACTTCATTGAAAATCATATAAGAGAAGCATTCAATTATCCGTTAATCGGAGAGAAGTGGCAAAGTGAAACGGCTCTTTACTTAATAATTAGCTGCTTATTTCCTCAATGTAATGTCATTCATCATTACAAACCTGATTTTTTACAAGGGCTAGAATTTGATATTTTCATTGAGGAAATACAATTAGGAATCGAATATCAAGGAGAGCAACACTTTAAACCAATAGCTCATTGGGGTGGCGAAGAGGCTTTTGAAAAATTAAAAGAACGAGATAATAGAAAAAAAGTTGTAAGTGAAAAGCGCGGAATTAATTTAATCTATTTTACTTATGAAGATGAAATTAATGAAGTTACTGTAAAAGAAAGATTAAAACCATATTTAATCGATTAAATGATTACATAAAAACTTAACTCCACGATCTCCGCCTCCTGCTTAACTGCCCCTAGCAGTTCTTCAGGCAGGCGGATTGTTTTTTGTTCTTTCATGAGAGCTCCTTTCAAATCGGTTGGGTTATTATGATGGGCTAGGCTGATTTAATTTCATTACGACTAATATCATAAAAAAAGTCAAAAGAAACATTTAATGCTTTACATATTTCAGCGTACTCTTCAACCTCAAGTTTTCTTTTGCCGTTTAATATGCCTGATATCGCATCACAAGATAAATTCGTTTGTTTTGAAAGAAATTTTTGTTTAATTTCTTTTTCGTTCATATATTCAGCAATTGCATTTGAAATTTTCATATCAGCACCTCCTTTCATATCCACTTAAGAATTTCTTAAGTACAACTATATTATAATTCACTTGTTCTTAATTGTCAAGTGATTTTCAAGAAAAAATTAAGTATTTCTTCATTTTTTATCTTTACAAATTCGATTTATTGATATATAATTATATCAAGGAGGAATTAAATATGGGAGAAATTAGAGATAATCTAAAGAAAAACTTAAATTATTACTTAGATATCACAAATACAACACAAAAAGCATTGTCAGAAAAATTAAACGTATCACAAGCCGCAGTTACTAACTGGGTTAAAGGAAAAAATTCACCTGATATTGAGATGGTTTCAGAAATTTGCGAGTTTTTAGAAATTAAAATGTCTGATTTATTAGGCGAAAGGGATTTACAACACCAAATTAAGTTAAATTCAAAAGAACAATACCTATTATTACAATATAAACAGCTTAGCGAAACCGGAAAGGAAAAACTTACCGAACGACTTGAAGAACTTCTTGAACTGCAAAAGTATCGTAAATAGTTTTACTCTGTTCATAATTTGTTCATATAATTTGTAACATTTTGACAATATTTAAACTTTTTTATTGTATTATATGCAAATTGATTTATTTTTAATTATATGGTATTATTTTAATATACTTATTTAAAGGAAATAGGACTAGCAAAGAAATAAAAAAATGAGAGGTATACTATAATGAAGAAATTATTAATAACATTGTTAACTGTATCAATGCTTTGTTCCATCACAGCATGTGGCGGCAGCAACAAATCTAGCAAAAGTGACACTAACACAACCGAGAGCAACCTGCAAGCAGATTATGACAAACTTAAGACAGACTATGATAATCTCAAAATGGACAATAATGCACTCTCAGATGATTACAATAGAATCAGCAAAGAACTTGAAGAGCTAAAAACCATTAGTACCGAACCAATTGTAGCAGAAACTGAACCACCTGCAACCGAATCAAACGAAAATGATGGCCTTTTAGATGTAGAAAATGGAATTCCAGTTTATGATGATGAATATGTAACTATTAGTTATCTTGGTTGCGAAAAGGGTAGAAGGAGAGAAGAAATCGTCTTCTATGCTATTAACAAAACCGAAGTTGAACTCGTTTTTCAGGGCAGTAGCCTTGCGATTAATGGCGAGAGTCTAGGCTACGTTTCAGGTAGCGACTCGATAGCACCATTAAGTAAAGGTAAGATTAGATATAGTACAAAAGAGGAGTTCCCTACCTATAACCCCGATGACATTTCTGGAGTTTTAAAAGTAGTTGACTTCAGCCAAAGCCTATTCGGAAAGTCATCTTATGAATATTCGTTCACAAATCTAAAAACAAATTAAAATCTTCCCCGACTAACCCTCGGGGAATTTATTTAATCAACTTGGATATCATAAAAATGTGCCTCCCTCTGTCTAAAATTGTCGAAATCTAGATTACAATTATTATTATACATATTATTTTTGGCGTTTCAATAGGTTTGTCGTGAAAGTACCGAATTGTGTCGCAAAATTTTCAATTTGTCAAAATTAGATAGGCGTTTTTGTGAATATTACACAACAAATATGCAAATACATAATGAAAGGAGTTGATTTATATGAGATTGCCAAATGGCTTTGGGAATGTGTCTAAGCTCACTGGAAAAAGGAGAAAACCTTGGAGGGCCAGAAAAACAATTGGCTGGGATGTAGACGAAGTGACAGGTAAGACTAAACAGCTGTATCAAACAGTAGGCTACTATGAAACAAAAAAAGCAGCTATACAAGCTTTATCCGATTTTAATACTAACCCTTATTCACTGGATAATAAAATGACATTCTCCGAAATCTACGATAAATGGTCAACCGAAAAGTTTGAAACAATATCACAATCGAATATAAACGGCTACAAGGCATCATACGCCGCTTGTGCGGACATATATGACGTAGTGTTCGCCGAGATAAGAAAGAGCCACCTACAAGGCGTTGTTGATTCCTGTGGGAAGAAGTATCCAACCTTACGCAAAATAAAAGTTTTGTTTAATCAGATGTATAAGTACGCCCTAGAAAATGATATATGTCAAAAGGATTATTCTGACTTTGTAGATATCGTGAAACATAAAGAAAAAGGGAAAGAAGAGAAGCACACTCCTTTTACATCGAAAGAAATACAATTGCTTTGGAACAACGCAGAACGTAACGAATATGTTGAAATCTTTTTGATGCTTATTTACAGCGGTGTACGAATTTCTGAATTACTTGATTTAAAGAAAGAGAATGTACACTTAGATGAACGTTACTTCGATGTAATCGAATCAAAAACGGAAGCTGGAATACGCAAAGTTCCGATAGCTGAGAAGACTCTTATGTATTTTAAAAGCTGGATGCAAAAAAATAAGTGTGAATATTTAATATCCACACCTCAAGGAAAGCATTTTGCTTACCGAAACTATTATGATAGCTACTGGAAACCATTAATTGCCGATATGGGGTTTGACCACCTCCCCCACGATACCAGACACACAACTGTCTCTATGCTTGCAAAAGCTGGCGTTAACCAAACCATTATTAAAAAAATTGTAGGCCACGCTGGCGCAATGTCCTTAACCGAGCGAGTTTATACACACTTTGACATTCAACAACTTGTCGATGCTATTAATTTAATATGATTTTGAGGCCTATTATTTTTTTGTGTCATGCGTGTGTCATATATGTGTCATATATACAAAATTTTATATCATTTTATAGACCTCTAAATATAAGAAAAACCCCGAAAACACGTAGCTTTCGGGGTTTGTAATTTTGTAAATTTTATCTCTTTGAGAACTGAGGAGCACGACGAGCAGCCTTAAGACCGTACTTCTTTCTTTCCTTCATTCTTGGATCACGAGTTAGGAATCCAGCCTTTTTAAGAGTTGGGCGGAGTTCTGCGTCGAAAACAAGAAGAGCTCTTGAAATACCGTGTCTGATAGCACCAGCCTGGCCTGTAACGCCACCGCCAGCAACAGTACAAACGATGTCAAACTTATCGCTTGTATCAGTAAGATTAAGAGGCTGACGAACGATTAGCTTGAGAGTTTCAAGACCAAAATAGTTGTCAATGCTTCTGCCGTTAATTGTCACATTACCTGAACCAGGATAGATTCTAACTCTAGCAACTGAGTGCTTTCTTCTGCCTGTTCCGTAGTAATATTTAGTTTTTGATTCGTACATTTAAGCTACCTCCTTATTATAGTTCGTAAGCAACAGGCTTCTGAGCCTCGTGCTTATGAGCAGCGTCTCTGTAAGTTCTTAAACGCTTTAGCTGATCTCTACCCTGTGAAGTGTTTGGAAGCATACCGTTAACAGCTATCATCATAGCCTTCTGAGGGTTCTTTTCCATCAATTCCTTGTAGCTAACAGCCTTTAGGCCGCCAATCCAGCCAGTGTGCCAGTAGAAATTTTTCTGTTCAAGCTTCTTACCAGTAAGAATAGCCTTTTCGCAGTTAATAATAATTACGTGATCGCCACAATCAACGTGTGGGATAAAAGTTGGCTTGTGCTTGCCTCTAAGAATGTGAGCTGCCTTTGCTGCAACACGTCCAAGTGGCTTGCCAGTTGCATCTAAAACATACCATTTACGGCTTACTTCTTGAGCCTTAGGCATAAATGTTGACATAATTTATGTTCCTCCATTTTATTATTTTTGTAAGACTGTAAAAACGGCGGGTTACTCCGTTTCACTGTGTGTTAGCAACTAACACTTCAGGTCAGCCTCGACATAACAGAATTAATTATAGCAGATTTAATAGCTACTGTCAATAGTAAAAATGCCGTTATTTTAATTTATATCCCTTTCTCGCTCGTTTTCTCTCTGTTTATCTCGTTATCTCTCGATTTCTTATGTTTCATTTCATATTTGATACAAATATATTTTTATTAAGGAAACACTGATTAAATATTGTGCGTAAGATGCGTAGTCATATTTTTTGATATGGCGAAAAATATGCAAACAGATTGTGTACAAAGCCGTTAAACGTGATTTAATCAGTGATTCCTTAAGAATATTCAACAAAAACTAACATTCCAATTTTACATACAATATTTTATCAAAACTTTCTAAAAAGACAAGATATTTATTGCTTTTTTAATAATTATATGGTATAAAATCGAATTGTCGATATGTTACAAACTCAAAAGAATCTTTGTTGAAACTTTTGTGATTTAAAACAACAAATTGACAATCCCAAGATTTTCATGAATATTAGGATAAATTTTCGCATGAAATGTGTGTGAATTTTCGACCATAAGTTTGCAACAGACAATGATATGGCAAGGAATTTTAACACAGTATATAGAAAAATTTGTCTAAAGTACGAGCATATACGCTTGTGAAGATGGATTCCTATAACCTTAAGGAGTATTTTATGTTTTTAAATCAGTTAAAGGGAAAAGAACGTGACGCATTTATGTTTTTAGCTCACACAATTATACTAAGCGATGGCATAATTGTGCAGCAGGAAAAAGATATGATGCAGGCTTATTGTTTGGAAATGGCACTGGAATCCTATGACTATAACAAAGAATTTGAAAATGAAGCTTGGGATATCTTATGCTCACTTTCTTCCACAATTAAAAAATCCTTATATATTGAGTTTTATGCATTGGCAATTTGTGAAGGTGATTTTAGCGAGAGTGAAAAATTATTATTAAAAAACATCTGTAAGAAGTTTGATATTTCATTAGACGAAAGCAAAGAATTGCAAAAGAGCATGGACGAGCTTAATGAAGTTTATGCACAAATGCACAGGTTGATTTATGATTAATAGTTTTCCTTGTAGTAAATGTGGGATCTGCTGTCGAAACCTAAATGGCTCTCAAGTTTATGATGACCTTCATTCTGGTAACGGCATCTGCAGATATCTTGATTTAACTACAAATCTATGCAAAATATACGATACCAGACCCATGAAATGTAATATTATTGCATCATATATTTATTTTAAAGATTCTATGTCATTTAATGATTACATAGAAATGAATATTTATGCTTGTAAAGCACTAAAGAAAGGATAATTAAAATATGCCGATACCATTAATTGTTGCGGGTGTTTGGGGAGCAGCAGCTTATGCAGGCTGCAAAAGCCAAAAGGAAGCTAAACAGAAAACAGAAGAATACAATAGCATATGTTATCAGATAGAAACTGAAACAAATGAGATACAATCACTTGCCAATGAAACATATGAATCATATCGTAATGCAATCAGTAGGATTGATACATTAAAAAGTGAAGTCTATTACGGTTCGCTTACCGAATTTGTAAACTCATTTAATCAGATAAAAAATAAGATTCATTTACAAGATGATTTGAAAGCACTTCCTGTCATTTGCTCAAATTTTAAATTAGATAATTATTCTGCTGAAAATAATTACATTAAACGTAGTGCTGTATTTGCTAGCCCTGTTCTTGCTGGCGGCGTTGCTGTAATGTTTGGTGCAATCGGCGGTGGGTTAATGTTTTTGCAGGGTAAAATGAAAACTGCACAGATTAATGGGAAAATTGACGAAGCAAATACGATTCTTTCTCAAGTCATGGCAAAAGGAGAGGAAGTAAAACTACGCTGTACCCAAATAACATATAATAAAAAACAACTTGAGCTTTATTATAATACATTTTCACAACTAAACGTGCTTGTAATAAATGGCAATAAGCAAATACAACGTATTATCTCTAAATATGGAAATGATTACAGTACTTATTCTGATAAAACGCAGGCTAATTTGCGTTCTATTGCTAATTTAGCACATTTAATGCGTGATTTTGTTAAAGAAGATATTATTAACAATAATGGGGACATTTATCACTCTGCTAAAGAACGTTTTGAAAACTGTCAAAACCTCCTATCCGAAAATAATATTTCTATTACTACGAAAGCAAGTTATGCTAAAAATGCTAACAATACTTTTAATATAGCAACAGTAATAATGGATCTCCTCATAATTATAGGTGTAAGTTGGATTAATGTATTAATTGGAATTCTTTCACCTTTAGTATCTTTTTTTTATGCAAGAAAAGGACGTTGTATAATTCCAATTATACTACTTATTATAAATATTTTATTTTATGATCCACTCCCATTTGTTGATGAAATTATTCAGATTGTTATTGCCATTTATGGATTAGTCAAATATGATCGGGAGAATTAATAATGTTTGAATTCCTAAAAAAGAAAAATAAGAAAGATGAAGTTCCAACTTCATCTTTAGCTCCTATTGTCGATAATTCTCAAAAAATAGTCGTAGGAAACAACGTTGTAAATGATACTGTATCAAGTAAATACAATAGGTCATTATATGAAAATAAAAGTGCATTAGAGCAATTTAGAAATGATAATTTCGCTAATAAAACTACTATTACTGACCCTTACACGAATCAAAAATTATATAAAACCCAAGCTGAATCTAAACAAGCATATGGTGAAAATTTTACCAAACATGTTGCCGATATTGATCACACCGTTCCTTTAAAAGCAATTTATGAAAAATGTAAATATAATCCTTTCCTAAATGATTCTGATATACAAAAAATTGCTAATATGAAAGAAAATTATCAAGCAATTAGCGCAAATATGAATCGCTCAAAAGGTGGACTTACTAGCCAATTGGTTAGTCGTGAAAACTATTCTTCAGAAGTTCAGAATAATCTGTTAATTGAAGAGGCTAAAGCTAACAAGGCTATACAAGATACTATCTTCAAATCTTCTGCAAAAAATGCGACTAAAATGGCTGGAAAATCATTTGTAATTGGTTCAGGAATTGGTGCAGCGGTATCTGGAGTACAAAATATCAAAGACTACCAAAGTGGCGAGATTGATGGGAAAACTGCCGCTTTAAATGTTGCAACGGATTCAGTAAAATCTGGCGGCAAAGCTGCGGTAATGACAGTTGCTGTAAAAAGTGCTGAGGGTATAATTGCTAAAAAGGCATCCAATACCATTTTTGAGAAAAGTTGTCAAAGCTTTATTAAATCAAATGGTGTTGCAAAGGCTGGTGTTTGTGTTATTGAAGCCGGCAAATCCATCTCTAAATATATCAATGGTGAGCTTGACGAGAAAGAACTTGCAGGAGAGCTAACTGAGAAGGGAACTGCTCTTACAACTTCATTTGTAATTGGTGCACAGGGAATGGCTTTGGGTTCAATTATCGGTACCGCAATCTTCCCTGGAATTGGAACTATTATTGGCAGTTTTGTTGGTGATCTTGCCGGGAATTTAGCAGGTTATACTTTGGGTAAAGAACTTTTTAATCAAGTAAAAGATTACAAGCAATTTTTGGATAATTATAATCCAGAAAAACTTGCACGATACAGAGAAATATATAAACATCTTGAAGAAACAACTCGCTATCAACGAGAGGCTCTTAAAGTAAAGTTGGAATTTATTTATAACGAACAGGCGAATAGTATCCTTAATAGTATGTTTTCCATGAAAGAGTCACTTTTAAATGATGATAATGATGGATTTAATGATTCTTTAGAATGTTTATGTAATCTGTTTGGACTGGAATTAAGATTTAAATCTCAAGATGAATTTGATAATTTCATGAATAATGACGAAATCGAAGAGTGGTAATTAAATCACCTTTTAAACTGATATGATACACTAAAGCCATCAGCATAGTCATGCGATACGACTATGCTGATGGCTCTTATTTATTACAATTCAAAAATAATATTATATTTTTTTCTTTTTCCTCACCGAAAAGCCAAAATCTCCTAGTTTTCGACCAAGGGCAAAATATTCACCATGAGAATATGCAGCAAGTCCGCATTGTTGAAGGTTCAGTTTCCCTTTACTATCGATATAACGCTCATCGATATCAGCACCAACAATTTCAGCAAGGAACATATCATGACTGCCAAGCGGTATAATCTGTTTCACAACGCATTCAAGACTCAACGGACATTCTTCAATTATAGGTGTTGAAATAACATTTGCAGGAACAGCGTGAAATCCACATTGTTCAAATTTATTTACCTTTGCCCCACTTTTAACACCGCAAAAATCCGCCTTTTTAATAAGCACAGACGTTGTCAGATTTATAACAAATTCCCCTGAATTTTTAATGAGATTATAAGAATATCTTTCTGGCCTTACTGAAATATAAGTCATTGGCGGTTTAGTGTTTACAATACCAGTCCATCCAATTGTTATTATATTTGGTTTTTCCAAGGTTCCGCATGAAACAAGTGCTGGTGGAACAGGTGATAAAAGCGTTCCACCCTTCCAAAATATTTTTCCCATTTTAAGTCCCTTCAGTTTTATAAAATTAAGGAAACACTGATAAAATATTGTGCGTAATATGCGATGTCAGATTGTAAAGAAAATTCTCAGGCATACTGGCGTATGTGAAAAATTTTATGTGCAAAATGGCGAAAAATCTGCAAGCAGATTGCGTGCAAAGCTGTTAAGCGTGATTTAATCAGTATTTCTTTAAATAAAAAAGCACAGCAAATAACTTGCTGTGCTACTATTTGGTGCACCATCGGGGACTCGAACCCAGGACCCACTGATTAAGAGTCAGTTGCTCTACCAACTGAGCTAATGGTGCTTTTAAAGAGCCGGCGTCGATATATTTTCCCAGGACGTTACCATCCAAGTATCTTCTACGCTGATGAGCTTAACTTCTGTGTTCGGAAAGGGAACAGGTGGATCCTCATCGCCATTAACACCGGCTGACTCTATTAAATTGAAAA
>JAVBRC010000189.1:0-10283 GCA_031548405.1 Oscillospiraceae bacterium
CTGCCTTTGGAAACCGCAACCCTTTAAAAAGGGTTGACCTAAACTGTATTCGCTTCGCTGTGCGTGCTGTTAGTTAACTAACTACACCCGACGGCAAAAAAATATGCATAAAATCTGCATAACGAATGTATATTATGAAAAAATATGCATAATTATGCAATAACTACTTGACATTTGCGTATAAAGGTGTATAATGTAAATAACATTAAAATGAATTTAAATTATGGAGGAACACTTAAATGAATATACCAGCATCAAAAAAGGAAATTAAAAAGGTTGTTTTAGCTTACTCTGGCGGTCTTGATACATCTATTATTATCCCATGGCTAAAGGAAAATTACAATAACTGTGAAGTAATTGCTGTTTCTGGTGACGTTGGTCAGGATAGCGAGCTTGAAGGTCTTGAAGAAAAGGCTCTGAAGACTGGTGCTTCAAAGCTTTATATTGAACATCTTACAGAAGAATTTATTACAGATTACGTTTTCCCAACAGTTCAGGCTGGCGCAGTTTATGAAAACAGATACCTTCTTGGTACTTCTTTTGCACGTCCAATCATCGGTAAGAGAATTGCTGAAATCGCAATCGCTGAGGGTGCAGACGCTATTTGTCATGGTTGTACTGGTAAGGGTAACGATCAGGTTCGTTTTGAACTTGCTATTAAGGCTGTTGCTCCTGAAATGGAAATCATTGCTCCTTGGAGAATCTGGGACATTAAGTCAAGAGATGAAGAAATTGAATATGCAGAGGCTCACAATATCCCACTAAAAATTAACCGTGAAACTAACTATTCTAAGGATAAGAATATCTGGCATCTTTCACACGAAGGTCTTGACCTTGAAGATCCAGCAAATGAGCCAATGTATGAAAAGGAAGGCTTCCTAGAAATGGGCGTTTCTCCTATTCAGGCTCCAGACAAGCCAACTTATGTTACTATTCACTTTGAAAAGGGCGTTCCAACTGCTATTGATGGCAAGGAAATGGGTGCGATTGAAATAGTTGCAACTCTTAACAAGCTTGGCGGAGAAAATGGTATTGGTCTTGCTGATTTGGTTGAAAACCGTCTTGTTGGTATGAAGTCAAGAGGCGTTTATGAAACTCCAGGTGGTACTATTCTTTATCACGCTCATGAGGTTCTTGAAACAATTACTATTGACAAGGAAACTGCAAGAATGAAGCAGCATATCGGAATTAAGTTTGCTGATATCGTTTATAATGGTCAGTGGTATACTCCACTTCGTGAAGCTTTGAGCGCTTTTGTTACAGAAACACAGAAAACTGTTACTGGTGACGTTAAGCTAAAGCTTTATAAGGGTAACATTATCAACGCTGGCGTTACTTCACCATACACACTTTATGATGAAGAAGTTGCTACTTTTGATGCTGATGATGTTTATGATCAGGCTGACAGTGCTGGATTTATCAACCTATTTGGTCTTCCAATTAAGGTTAAGGCTACTCTTGATAAGAAGAGAAATAACAAGTAATTAAAATCATTTAATAAATATGGGCGGACGCTTCTGTTCGCCCGTATGTGCTTATAATACATACATCGAAAGGATAAAGACCATGGCAGATAAAATGTGGGCAGGAAGATTCTCAAAAGAAATTGATGAAACAGTTAATGCGTTCAACTCCTCTATTTCCTTTGACGGAAGAATGTACCGTCATGATATTCAGGGCAGTATCGCCCATGCAACAATGCTTGGTGAATGCGGAATAATTTCAAAGGCTGATAGTGAAGAGCTTATTGTTGGCTTAAAGGGTATACTTGAAGATATCGATAATGGAAAGCTTGAAATGGATATGACCGCCGAGGATATCCATATGTTTATTGAGGCTGAACTGACAAAGCGTTTAGGCGATGTCGGAAAAAGACTTCATACTTCACGTTCAAGAAACGATCAGGTTGCTCTTGATATCCGTCTTTATCTGAGAGATGAAATCGAAGAATTAAAGGCACTTGTTCTAAAGCTTGGTAATGTTCTTTGCGATATGGCTGGGAAGCATACTGAAACTGTTATGCCTGGTTATACTCACCTTCAGAGAGCACAGCCTGTTACACTTGGTCATCATTTTATGGCTTATGCTCAGATGTTTGTAAGAGATTTAGGCCGTCTTTGTGATACTGCAAAAAGAATGAACGAATGTCCTCTTGGATGCTGTGCATTGGCTGGTACTACTTATCCTATTAACAGAGAGCTTACATCTAAATTACTGGGATTTGACAGACCTATGGCTAACAGCCTTGACGGTGTTTCCGATAGAGATTCATGCGTTGAGCTTGGTTCTGCTATTTCACTTATCATGACACACCTTTCAAGATTTTCCGAGGAAATTATTATGTGGTGTTCATGGGAATTCAAATTCATTGAATTAGATGATGCTTATGCAACTGGTTCTTCTATCATGCCACAGAAGAAAAATCCTGATATAACAGAACTTATCAGAGGTAAGGCTGGCAGAGTGAACGGAAACCTTATGACTTTACTTTCTATGCTAAAGGGACTTCCGCTTGCATACAACAAGGATATGCAGGAAGATAAAGAGGCTATTTTTGATTCAGTCGATAATGCTAAGCTTTGTCTGAAAACATTTATCCCTATGGTTGAAACAATGAGAGTTAACAAGGAAAGCATGAGAGCTGCGGCAGCTGGTGGATTTATTAATGCTACTGACTGTGCAGATTATCTTGTTAAACATGGAATGCCTTTCAGAGATGCTTATAAAATAACTGGCCGTCTTGTTGCAGAGTGTATTGATAAGAAGCTTACACTTGAAACACTTCCTCTTGATAGCTATAAGGCACTTTCAGACCTTTTTGAGGATGATATTTATAATGCAATCAGCCTTGAAACCTGTGTTGGCGAAAGAAAATCATTCGGCGGGCCTGCACCGGAATCTGTACTAAAACAGATTAAAATTACTAAAAAACAGCTTGAGGCTTATTATGAGTAAAAAGCATATTACTTTTATTATATTATTGACGGTTATTGCTATGCTTGTCTGGATTGTCGGAGAAGTTTTGATTGTTGCCGTTTTTAAATTAGGAACAAAGGCTTCTATATTCTGGAGCATCTTTATGGTTGTGGCGATACTTGCCATAAGTGTTTGGCGTGGCTTAAAAGACGACAATGACAAGAACAGCAAAAAATGGTGAACGAATTGGAGAAAAAAATGGCTGTAAAAGTTTATATAGACGGTCAGGAGGGAACTACTGGCCTTAAAATCCTCGAGAGATTCGAGGGAAGAAATGATATCGAGCTTTTAAAAATAGACGAGGACAAAAGAAAAGATCCACAGGAGAGAAAAAGACTTATTAACTCTTCTGATTTTACTTTCTTATGTCTGCCTGATGCTGCTGCGATTGAGGCAGTTTCATTAGTTGAAAATGATAATGTGAGAATTATTGATGCTTCAACTGCTCACAGAGTTAATCCTGACTGGGATTACGGTTTTCCTGAGCTTTCAGCAGAGCATAGAGAAAAAATCAGAACTTCAAAAAGAGTTGCAAATCCTGGCTGTTATGCTAGTGGATTTATTTCAATCTGCTATCCTTTAATTAAGTCTGGAATTATGCCACAGTTTTACCCTGTTTTTTCTTATGCGACTTCTGGTTATAGCGGTGCTGGAAAAAATGCTATTCTGGCTTACGAGGGCGAGAACGTTCCAGCAGAGCTTTTAAGTCCAAGACAATACGCACTCAATATGAATCATAAGCATCTTCCAGAGATGCAGCAGATTTCAGGTCTTGCGTATAAGCCTATGTTCAACCCTATTGTTGATAATTATTACAGTGGTATGGTTGTTTCTGTTCCACTACAGAGCAGATTGCTTCAGCAAAAATATACTCCTGAACAGGTTAGAGAAGTTTTGTTTGAAAATTACAAGGGATCAAAGCTTATTGAGGTTATGCCTACAGGTAGTGAATGTGTTGCTGATGGATTCCTTACTTCAAACGGTCTTAGCGGTTCTAACAAGATGGAAATATACGTTTTCGGTGACTCAGAACAGATGCTGATTTGTTCAAGACTTGATAACCTTGGAAAGGGTGCATCTGGTGCGGCGGTTCAATGCCTTAATATTATGATGGGTATTGATGAAGCTACTGGGTTGATATAGTAAATTAAGGCACTATATGAAAGGTGTTATTAACTATGATAAACAAAGTTAAATTTGATGGATTTAAATACATAGATGGTGGTGTCTGTGCTGCACAGGGATTCAAGGCGAACGGAATTCAGTGTGGATTGGCACACGCTGGTCATACTGTTACAAATAAAAAGAATGACCTTGCTGTAATTATTGCAGATAAGGAATGTTCGGCAGCAGCAGTTTATACTACAAACAAGGTTAAGGGTGCGCCAATTGCTGTTACACAGAAAAACATTGCAGACGGTAAAGCAAGAGGAGTTATCGTAAACTCTGTAAATGCTAATACCTGTAACGCTGATGGTGCTGAAAAGGCACAGAAAATGTGTGAGCTTGTAGCAAAGGAATTTGCTCTTGAACCAACAGATTTTATAGTTGCATCAACAGGTGTTATCGGACAGCCACTTCCAATTGAGCCAATTGAAAAGGCAATGCCTGAGCTTTGCAAGGGTATAAAATATGATGGTAATAATTCAGCTGTTGAGGCTATTATGACAACTGATACTATGCCAAAGGAAGTTGCAGTTGAATTTGAATTGGATGGAAAAAAATGCGTTATGGGCGGAATGCTTAAAGGCAGTGGAATGATTCATCCAAATATGGCTACAACACTTTCGTTTATTACAACAGACGTTGCAATTGCTCCTGAATACTTGCAGAGAGCGCTTAGCAATGTTATAAAAACAACACTTAACATGGTGAGTGTTGATGGTGACCAGTCTACAAATGATATGTGTTGCGTGCTTGCAAACGGAATGTCAGAAATGACTGAAATTACAAGTGAAAACGATGACTTTGATAAGTTTCAAAATGCACTTTATGTTGTTTTGATGAACCTTGCAAAGATGATGGCAAGAGATGGTGAAGGCGCAACAAAGCTTGTTGAGTGTGTATGCTCAGGTTCTGACGATATAAAAACTGCTCAGGTAGTTGCGAAGTCAGTTATTACATCCAGTCTTTTTAAGGCTGCCGTTTTTGGAGAAGATGCAAACTGGGGACGAATTCTTTGTGCTGTAGGTTATGCAGAGGCAGAATTTGATATAAATCAAGTTGATGTGGATCTAGCGTCATCAGCTGGTAAAATTGCAGTGTGCAGAAATGGTGCAGGGGTTGCTTTCTCTGAGGAGGAAGCTAAGAGAATCCTTATGGAAGAAGAAATTCGTGTTATTATTTCAATTGGCGATGGCGAATGCTCTGCAGTTGCATGGGGTTGTGATCTTACTTATGATTATGTTAAGATTAATGGAGATTACAGAAGTTAATAAATGGTATTTTGGGAAATCAGGAGTAATAAATAATGGAAGTTTCAAATAATATAAGAGCAAAGGTACTTATGGACGCTTTGCCTTATATCCAGAATTATAACAACAAGGTTATTGTTGTGAAATATGGCGGAAACGCTATGACTAATGAAGAATTAAAGCAGGCGGTTATGAGTGATATCGTTTTGCTTTCGTTGGTTGGTATTAAGGTTGTTCTTGTTCATGGCGGTGGGCCTGAAATCAGTGATATGCTGAAAAGACTTAATGTGGAAAGTAAATTCATTAACGGTCTGAGATATACTGATAAGGATACTATTGATATAGTTAAAATGGTTCTTGCCGGTAAGGTGAACAAGGAGCTTGTTGCACTTTTGGCAGAGCATAAGGGAAACGCTGTTGGTCTTTGCGGTATTGACGGAAAAATGCTTATTGCTGAAAGAGCAGAAGGCGAAAATGGCGAAGACCTAGGATTTGTTGGAAACATAAAGAAGGTTAACAGCAAGCCAATCACTGATGCACTTAACAATGGTTGTATTCCTGTTATTGCAACTGTTGCTTGCGGAACTGACGGTCAGACATATAATATTAATGCGGACACTGCGGCTTCAAGAATTGCTGCAGAGCTTGGCGCAGAAAATCTTATTCTTATGACTGATATTGCAGGACTTCTTAGAAATAAGGAAGACCCTAGCACGCTTATTCCATTTGTGAATGTTAGTGAAGTTCCTTTTATGAAAAGACAGGGTATTATCTCTGGCGGTATGATTCCAAAGATTGATTGCTGTGTTGAGGCTGTCAGACGTGGAGTTAAAAAGACTTCTATTATTGATGGCAGAGTTCCACACTCTATTCTCATTGAAATCCTTTCAAGTGAGGGTATTGGTACACAGTTTAGATAATATGGAGAACTTTATACGTTTTTTTCCTTTTGTACTTGGTGTGATACTTATTATAATAGGAATGGGAATTATAATTTATCGTACAAAGGGTGCATTTCATGCAGTTGGCGTTATAACAGATATTGCAAAAACAGAAAGAAAACAAGCTAAAGTTCAATTTACTGCTGAAGCACCTGTTGTCAGATATTCTTTGAATGGTAAGGAATACAATCGGGTATCGCAAAAGTTTTTTACACAGGGCGTTATGAACTTTGAAAAAGGAAAAAACATTAAAATAAGAATCAGCAGACGAAATCCAATGCATTTTGTGCCAGATGAAAGCGGCAGGATGGCGGAGAAGCTGATAATTGCTTGCGGAGTATTTATGATTCTTGCAAATGCTGCGATTTTATGGCGGTATTAAGGTAAAACCTTACAAAGTACGCCGAATCTATTCGACTATAATGTCTGAAAGGAATGATTTAAAATGAATACAATAGAAAAATTCAATGATAACGTTATGCAGACATACGGAAGATATGATGTTGTGCTTGAAAGCGGAAGCAAGAGAGAATGTATTGATGAAAACGGCAAGAAATATATTGATTTCGGCAGTGGTATCGGTACAAATTCTTTGGGATTTTGTGATGAGGACTGGACTGAAGCTGTTTGTACACAGGTTAAGGCTATTCAGCATACATCTAATTATTACTATACAAAGGTACAGGCTGATTTTGCCGAAAAGCTTTGCGATGCAACTGGATATTCAAAAATATTTTTTGGTAACTCAGGCGCTGAGGCAAATGAATGTGCAATAAAGCTTGCAAGAAAATATAGCTTTGATAAATATGGCAAGGGCAGACATAGTATAGTAACACTGGTGAATTCATTCCATGGCAGAACTTTGACTACCCTTACTGCAACTGGTCAGGATGCCTTTCATGATTTCTTTTTTCCGTTTCCTGAAGGTTTTGTTTATGCAAAGGCAAATGATATAAATGATCTTGAATCAAAGCTTGATGGTGCTTGTGCGGTTATGATGGAGTTTGTTCAGGGCGAAGGCGGAGTTATTCCGCTTGAAAAAGACTTCGTTGAGGCTGTTTTTGAAATATGTGCAAAGAAAGATATTCTTATTATCGCTGACGAAGTACAGACGGGCACAGGAAGAACCGGAAAGTTCTTAGCCTCTGAGCATTTCGGCGTTAAACCAGATGTTACAACACTTGCTAAGGGTATTGCAGGCGGTATTCCTATTGGTGCTTGTCTTGCAAATGAAAAGTGCTCTGAGGTTTTGAAAAAGGGTACTCATGGTTCAACCTTTGGTGGAAATCCGATTGCGTGTGCGGGTGGTAACGTTGTTGTTGACAAAGTTAATGCAGCTGGATTTTTAGATGAAGTTACTGCTAAGGGAAACTATTTCAAAGAAAAGCTTGAACAGATTGATGAGGTTCAATCCGTTAGCGGCTTGGGACTTATGATAGGCATCAAGCTTAAAACTAAGTTTGCTGGAGAAGTTGCAGGAAAATCACTTGAAAATGGTCTTATGGTTTTAACTGCAAAAGATAAGGTTCGACTTCTTCCACCTCTTAACATAACTTATGAAGAAATTGACAAGGGAATGGAGATTCTCAAAAACATTCTGGAGGGCTGATTTTCTTATGGTTCAACTGAACATAATTCCTAAAGGAAATAAATTTACTGTTTCTGATCTGAAGGGACGGCTGATTTATAATATAAAACCTGGTATGGGCGGTAAAATCCATCTTCTTGATGCAAGCGGATATAAGCTTTACTATATTACTGCTGAAAAAAAAGCGAAAAAACCTGTATTTAAGATTTTCTTGCACGACAAGGAACTTTTTACGGCAGAGTGTACATCTATGTTCCTTGACCCTGGGTTTGCAATGAGGGGAGAAACAATTAATATAGATGTTACAAGTCATGACAGGCATGAATTTAAAATTATGGGCAGTGGAAATCAGATGGGGACAGTAACATTACTGGACGAAGAAAAAGAAAACAAGTATACTCTTGAAATAAACGAAAAATATTTTGACGATTATATTCCACTGATTGCCGTTTTTATAGAAATGGCTTTCGGAAAAATAAACAAGGGATAACATAATCGGGAAGGATTGAAATTTATGAAGCACTTACTTAAAATGCTAGATCTGACAAAAGAAGAAATAACGGATATTTTAAATCTTGCTGATCAGCTTAAATATGAACTAAAGCACGGTATTCCACATCCACATCTAAAGGGAAAATCACTAGGTATGATTTTCCAGAAGGCATCAACAAGAACTCGTGTATCATTTGAAACTGGTATGTATCAGCTTGGAGGCTATCCGCTGTTCCTTTCATCAAGTGAACTTCAGATAGGCAGAGGTGAACCAGTTCAGGATACTGCTCGTGTTTTGTCACGCTATATTGATGGAATTATGATCCGTACTTTCGAGCAGAAGGAAGTTGAAGATTTAGCTGAATATGGTGACATTCCAATCATCAACGGTCTTACTGACTTTGCACACCCTTGTCAGGTTCTTGCTGACCTTATGACAATTCGTGAATTTAAGGGTAGCTTTGACGGTTTGAAGATGTGCTATATCGGTGACGGTAATAATATGGCGAACTCACTTATCGTTGGCGGACTAAAGGTTGGTATGAGTGTTTCTGTTGCAACTCCTGATAATTATCGTCCTGATAAGGAAGTTATGGACTTCGCAGAGGGATTCGATTGCTTTACAATCACTAATGATCCTAGGGAAGCTGTTAAGGACGCTGACATCGTTCTTACAGACGTTTGGGCATCTATGGGACAGGAAGATGAAGCTATTGCACGTCGTAAGGCGTTTGTTGGATATCAGATTAATGATGATATTATGGCTTTGGCAAAGTCAGATGCTCTTGTTATGCACTGTCTGCCCGCACACCGTGAAGAAGAAATTACAAGCAAGGTTTTTGAAGACCATGCAAATGAGATTTTTGAAGAAGCTGAAAACCGTTTACACGCTCAGAAGGCTGTAATGGTTAAGCTTATGGGTTAATATATAATAAAAAAGTGCCTGCTGGGGTGTCAGCAGGCACTTTTTTATTGGCAGGTTTCAAGTTGCTTTTCAATTTCTTTTACGATATCACTCATTTTTACATCTAATGCAGTTGAAATACGATAGAGAGTTTCTAAAGTCGGTTTTCTTTCCCCGCGCTCAATTGCACTTAGATGCGTTCTGCCAATATCGGCAAATCCACTTAATACTTCTTGTGAAATGCCTTTGGTTTTTCGATAGTCAGCTATTACGTTGCCTACTATTTTAGAGTCTAAGGTTGAATTATGCATATAATCACTCCTATATAATAATCATATACCTATTTATAAAAATATATGAATACATATGTAGACAAAAAGAGCACTTATGTGTTATGATACGTATATATTAAATTTAAAAGGAGCAGTTTATGTTAGGGAATATCAATTATACAGTACCAAGTATTAAGGAAGTGATAAGAGAAGTAACTAATAAAGATATAAAAAGCATTTTAATTGTGGTTGCTGTAATTGTTGTTATAATATTAGTTAGTGCATTATATGAAAAAAATATAAAGAGTAATCGTAGTTGGTTTAAAAGAAAAGAGCGTAATATAAGTGAAGGAATTGTAAATAAGAGAAGTAATAAAAGCAAAGTAAGAGTAAAGGTGAGTAAAATACAAGCAAAAGGAGCAAGAACTATACAAAAAGCCTGATAAACGGATAAAAAGCTACAAGAAAATATGCAAAAGGTAAAAAGGATAAAAAACCGTTGACAAAAGGGGACAAAGGTGATATAATAATAAAGCTGTCAGAGACGAGAGCTTGCTGAATAAGAGTTCAAAACTTTTTTTGAAAAAGTGCTTGACAAGAAAGTTCAGATGTGATATAATAGATAAGCTGTCCGAAAGATAGTAACACTAAATAAGGTGTTAAAAACTTTTTTAAAAAAGTGCTTGACAAACGAGT
>JAVBRC010000111.1:0-17044 GCA_031548405.1 Oscillospiraceae bacterium
TATGAAGGCGAAATCAAGATCTGGGCTGACAAGGTAGATGCAGCTCCAGGCGAAACAGTAGACGTAAATATTTACTGTGATACAGACGGCGGATTATTGTATGGTATTGAATTAGCTGCTATTTATGACAAGGCTATGCTATCACTTACAAATATGGTGGAAGATTACGGAATCGCAGCTCTTCCAGTTATCAATCTAACAGAGGCAGCATATGCTCTTGCAACATCATCAGATCCATTTGAAGTTGATCCAACAACTCCAATTGCAGTATTAACATTCAAGGTATCTGGCAACGCTGAAGCTGGTAAGGTATACCCAATCAATTTCCAGGGTACAAATGGCGCAGCTGAACCACTAGCTATCAAGATGAAGGGTGATCCTGAGACATTCTACAAGACAGTAGTAACTCCAGGTTCTATCACAATCAAGGGCGCAACAACAGCAGCAACAACAGCAGCTACAACAGCAGCTACAACAGTAGCAACAACAGTAGCTACAACAGCAGCTACAACAGTAGCAACAACAGCAACAACTGCAGCTACAACAGGTACTCCTGTAACTGACATTGTTACAGAAATATCATACATTTATCTAACATCATATGTTCCAGTTGAATCAAATGTTATCGTAACTTCAGTTTCAGTAGTTACATCACTTGTAACAGAAGTATCAATAGTTGGTACATTCACAGCTGTAACATCAATTGTTCCTGTAGTATCATATATTCCAGTTGAATCAATCGTAACTTCAGTTTCAGTAGTAACAGAAGTTTCAAAGGTAACAGAAGTTTCAATAGTTCCTATAACATCATATGTTCCAGTTGAATCAAATGTAATCGTAACTTCAGTTTCAGTAGTTACATCACTTGTAACAGAAGTTTCAAAGGTAACAGAAATTTCAATAGTAACAGAAATTTCAAAGGTAACAGAAATTTCAGTAGTAACAGAAATTTCAAAGGTAACAGAAATTTCAATAGTTATATCATATGTTACACTAGTTTCAACAACACCAGTAGTTACTGGCGGTGGTGACGTTGTAGTTTCAATTAACTACGATATCGAAAAGGATAACAGTCAGTGGTACCATTCAGATAACGTTGAATTCCTAAAGGATGGAATCGTTGTTATGGCTGGTGATACAGATGTAACAGCAGATGCAACAATCGGCTTTACAAAGAAACCATCTGAAGTTTATGATAAGACTAATAAGACATTTAACTATGAAGTAGAATGCACAGTAACTTATAACGGCGAAACAACAACACTTGCAATTCCAGTTAAGATTGGACCTCGTGGTGACGCTGACATGAGTGCTGGCGCAGCAGCTGATCTATATGACTGTATCACAATCTGTAGATACCTACTTCCTTCAAAGCCAGTTAAGATTGACGAAGGCACATTCAAGTCATTCCTAGCTGATACAAATGAAAACAAGAAGGTTGACCTATACGATGCAATTAACATTGCTAAGTTCTTGCTTCCAACAAACAAGACAACAGGTTGGTCAAAGATAATCGACGGTTACGCAAACTTGATTAAGAACTAATTCAAGTCAAGGTAACATTATTTAATTTGCTTGTTCTGCATAGGCCGGAGCAAATCCGGTCTGTGTTTGACAATTTATAGAAAAGAAAGGAAAATATTTAAAATGAAGAAGAATGTATTTTCAAAAGCAATTGCTGTATTGGCATCAATGACAGTACTAGGAGCAGCATCAATGATGTCTGCAAGTGCCGCTGGCGAAGGAATCGCTATCGGTGACGTAGAAGTAGCTTACGGCACAACAGAAGTTTCTGTTCCTGTATCACTTCTAGGTGGTGTAACATCAAACGGTTGTGAAATCACAATCCAGTGTGCTGCTCCACTTTCAATCGCTGAACTAGGCAGCGCTATGGCATTTGACGGCGACAGCGCTAGTGGTCTTTCAGGCGTTTACGCTTCAGGCGGCGCAATGAAGACAACATTTGAAACACTTACAGTTTCAATCGATGCTGATGCTGAACCAGGCGTATACCCAATCAACCTAACAATCACAAGCCTTGATAACAATGGCGAATACGTTGAAGCTCCAGTAGCTACAAGCGGTTCAGTAACAATTCTTGAAGAAGAAACTGAAGCAACTGAAGCAACAACTGAAGCACCAACTGCAGCAGAAACTGAAGCACCTGCAACAGAAGCTCCAGTAGCTGCAACAACTGTAGCTGCAACAACTAAAGCTGCAGCTAAGACAGCTTCACCTAAGACAGGTACAGCTGGCGTAGCAGTAGCAGTAGCTGGTCTTGTAACAGCTGGCGCAACAGCAGTAGTTCTTAAGAAGAAGAAGTAATTTAAAATTATTAATTCTTTTGTGAAAAAGTCCCCCTTTTAGGGGGCTTTTTTATTTCCCATTTTATTATAAATAGCGATTGCACCATTATAGTGCAATCGCTATTTTTTGATTATATTTTTGATTTTTGCTTTCTTAAAAATGTAGGCCAGTAAATAATAATTTCCTTATTTTACAAGTATAAGGTGAATAGAAAAGTTCATCAAACTCATATGAATGTAAAATAAATATAAATTTAGTCTTTAGGCGGCTTTGCTACAAAGTTTACTCCGCCCCATCCATCAATATTAGCCCTTCGCATAGCACCAAAAATTTTATCTGAAAATCCTATATTTTCTTTGTCCATATCAGCAATAAAGTTTTTGGTTTTTTCACGGTTTGTATGTCCGTCAGCAGGGCATTTTGATTTTACGATTTTAAGTTCTGTTTTGGTTGCAGCTTTTCTGACATCTTTTTCTGGTGCGAAAACGAGAGGTCTGATAAGTGTGAGATCTTTTCTGGAGAGATAGCTTTTCGGTGAAAAACAACCTATTCTTCCTTCGGTAAATAGATTCATCATAAATGTTTCAACTGCATCGTTATAATGATGACCAAGGGCAATTTTGTTACAGCCATATTTTTTAGCAGCATCATGAAGTGCACCTCTTCTCATTCTTGCACAAAGACTGCAAGGGTGTGTTTCTTTTCTAACATCAAAGACAATTTCTCCGATATGTGTCGGAATCATATGGTATTCAACGTTCAGCTCCTTACAAAGTTCATCAACAGAGCTGTAATCTCCCGGAACACCGTTAAATTGTGGATCAAGAGTTATCCCAACAAGACGGTAATCAATTCCGATAAATCGCTGAAGAAGTGCAAGACCTTTTAACAATACAAGACTGTCCTTTCCACCAGAGATTCCAATTGCTATTGTGTCACCGTCAGAAATCAAATCAAACTCCTGAATTGCTTTTCTCATGTATCCTAAAATTTTCTGCATAATATCCTCCTACTTAATATGTATATATTATACAATATTTTCATTTATTTTTCAATTATACTTGAAAAATTTATTTATTTATTATATACTATAAAATAGAGAGGTTAGGGGGGCTATGATGCGAAACATAAATGATGTTCTTAGAGATGTCGGTTCTGGAGTCTATGATGAATCGCTTTCATCACTTTACGGAACGGATAATATAATATACCAAAGAGGACGTATAATCAGAGCGTTGAATGATTTTGAGTATCATTTTGGTACAGATAGGAATGTAAGTATTTTTTCAGCACCAGCAATAACTGAAATTTCTGGTAACCACACTGATCATCAGTGGGGTAATGTTCTTGCGGCAAGTGTCGATATGGATATAATTGGAATTGTGTCGCCAAATGATGATGGTGTAATTCGAGTTAAATCCAAAGGATTTGTAATGGATGAAATTGCTGTATCGCTTGCTGTTAAAAAAGATATTGGTGAATATTCACCTTTAGGCGACTTTGTTATTGCAGATCTTGATCCATATCCAAATGAATCACATAAATCAATTGCTTTAATAAGAGGAATTGCTGCACGCTTTTATCTTATGGGAAAGGCCTTAAAGGGTTTCGACTGTTATACAACTTCAAATGTTATAAGCGGTGCAAATCTTTCTTCTTCGGCTGCATTTGAAATGCTGATAGCGAACATTATGAATGAACTTTACATGGACGGTTCGATTTCAGCGGAAGAACTTGCAGAGATAGGTCAGTTTGCGGAGAATTATTACTTTAAGAAACCGTGCGGATTGATGGATCAGCTGACATCAGCATTGGGCGGTGTTATATGGATTGATTTTTACGATTGTGACACACCTTTCGTAACTAAAGTTGATTTTGATTTTTTAGATTCAGGGCATTCTATCTGCATTCTTGAATGTGGAACTAAGACTGATGGCTTTTGTAATGAGTATGAGGCAATTCCAGCAGAGATGAAATCTGTTGCTAATTTCTTTGGAAAAAAAGCTTTGTCAAGAGTTGATGAAGATGAATTTATGGCATATATGGGTGATGTTAGAAAAAAATGCGGAGATCGTGCAGCATTAAGAGCGTGGCATTTTTTTGAAGAGGATAAAAGAGCGGTTAAAAGTGCAAAATATCTTCAGAGTAATGATTGGGACGGCTTTTTGAAGGTGATTGAAAAATCTGGCAGATCTTCGTTTATGTATTTACAAAATGTTTATACAGAATGTGATGTTCATAATCAGCCGCTTTCGATTGCTTTGGCATATTGTGAGCGGATTTTAGGTGATAAGGGTGCATATCGTGTACATGGTGGGGGATTTGCGGGAACTATTCAGGCATTTGTTCCGAATGATATGCTGAGTTATTTTAAAACGGAAATGGAAAAAATGTTTGGCGAGGGCAAATGTCATATATTAAAAATGAGAAGATTTGGAAGCGTTAAAATAGGAGGAAATTATGTGTAAAGTTTTAGTCACAGGTGGTGCTGGATTTATCGGAAGTCATACTTGTGTTGAACTTCTTGAAGCGGGATTTGAAGTTGTTATAATGGATAATCTCTGTAATTCCAAAATTGAAAGCGTTAAGAGAATAGAACAAATTTCCGGAAAAAGTGTTACATTTTATAAGACTGATTTACTAGACCTTGATGGAATAGCAGAAATTTTTGAAAAGAATGAAATATCTTCTGTAATACATTTTGCGGGATTAAAAGCTGTCGGAGAGTCCGTTCAAAAGCCACTTGAGTATTATAATACAAATATTAGCGGTACAATTAATCTTCTTCGGGTAATGCAAAGATATAACTGTAAAAATATAGTATTTTCTTCTTCTGCAACAGTTTATGGTGTAAATAACGTAGTTCCTTACACAGAAGATATGCCAACATCTGCAACTAATCCATATGGATACACTAAGGTTATGATAGAACAGATACTAAAGGATCTGACAGTTCCAGATAAGGATTGGAGCGTTGTAGCACTTAGATACTTTAACCCGATTGGGGCACATAAAAGCGGACTTATCGGCGAAGATCCTAATGGAATTCCAAATAACCTTGTTCCATATATTGCACAGGTTGCATCGGGTAGATTGGAAAAACTAAGAGTTTTCGGCAATGATTATAATACTCCGGATGGAACAGGAGTAAGAGATTATATTCATGTAGTGGATCTTGCGAAGGGGCACATTTCAGCGTTGAAATATGCGGTTGATAACAAGGGCTTTGTACCGGTTAACCTTGGTACTGGCAAGGGTTCAAGTGTTCTTGATGTTGTGGCAGCATATGAAAAGGCTTGTGGAAGTGAAATTCCAGTGGATATTGTTGAAAGACGTGCAGGGGATATTGCAGAGTCATATGCGAATACTTCGCTTGCGAAAAATCTTTTAAACTGGGAAGCAAAGCTTGGACTTGAAGAAATGTGTAATGATAGCTGGGGCTTTACATTGAAAAATCCTGAGGGAATGTAATTTAAAAAAGTTAGAATAAATGATGCTCTCAAAATTATCTTGGGGGCATTATTTTATTATTTTGTTGACATCAAGAGAATAATTAGTTATAATTATATGTAGACTACCGTGAAATAAATAACAACAGGCGCTGTTATATTTTTTTTATTGTTCTCGAATAAAATGAGGTGAAAATATGGGGATATTTGAATTTTCCAGACCTGATAATTATAGTAAAATAAGTGAAGAGTGGCAGATTTTTGAAAATGTTTTTCCGGACACAGGGGCATTTGAATATCTTTCTGGAAGAAAATCGGCTTATCTTGATGATAATTCATATAGAATTCTGAGATTGAAAAAGACAAGTGAAGACGGTTCAATGTCAGAGGATACTTTTTTTGATCTTCTTAAAAAAATAACTGTTGAGCCTGTTTATAATATGAGACATATTTATAATTACAGCTGTGGAAATGAAAATTTTTGGATCAAACTTAGTATGGTTGAAAAAGACGGGCGCTGGTTAGGCTTCATAAAAGATATGACTTCAAAAATGCAAGATATTGCTTTTTCCGAGTCTTTTACAATACTTGATTCTGTTACACGACTTAATAACCGTGAAGCATTTCTTGAGGAGCTTAGAATTCTTTCTGAAACAAGAACTATTGAATCGGGATGTCTTGCAGTATTTCATATTAATGGAATTAATTATATGAATAAGATTCTTGGAATTGATAACAGCAAGAAGTGTGTTTCATGTGCATCAAGAACAATTTCACATTTTACGTCAGATGATTTGATTATTGGTTCAACACCTTATCGTGAATTTCTTGTTTTTTTCAAGAATAAGACGGAAGAACAGTCTATTGCACTAATTAAAGAAATAGCTGATGCAGTTCATGAAACAAAGATCACTGATGATTTTGGTGAAGCTCTTATTCCTGGAAGTGATGCTCACCTTTCACTTAATTGCGGTTATAGCGTATATCCAAGTGATTCTGAAGATTTTAATAATTTGGTTGATTATTCGGGATTTGCACTTTTTGAAATTCTTGAAAACACAACAGGAATGATAAAAAAGTTTGAAAGAAAAACCTATGAAAAGGAAAGAGAAGATTATACAGATTCACAGATATTCTGTAAAATAATTGAAGACAACCTTTTTGAATATCATATGCAGCCAATAGTTAACGCTAAAACGGGCGTGGTTTATGGCTATGAAGCGTTAATGAGAACGACTGGCAATAAATATCTGAATCCATTTCAAATGCTGGAAATTGCCAAAAAGCAAAAGAGAATGTATGACATAGAAAAAATGACTTTTTTTAATGTCATGAAAATACTTGCTGAAAATATTGACATGTTTAAGGATAAAAAGCTTTTTATCAATAGCATTCCAAATCATATGCTAAATGATGATGATTTTGAAAAGTTATATAACATATATGGCGGACTTATGGACAAGGTTGTTATTGAAATAACTGAACAGGCCGAATTGACAAACGGCTTTCTTGAAACCATAAATTCGAGAAAGAATAAGTCAGGGTTTGAAATAGCCTTTGATGATTATGGTACGGGCTATGCAAATACAGCTAATCTCATCAGATGCAACCCTGAATATATCAAAATTGATCGTTCACTCATAACTAATATTGATACTGACCCTAAACGCAGACAGCTTGTTGCAGCGGTTGTTGGATTTGCTGATGAAAACGGAATAAAAACGCTTGCAGAGGGAATTGAAACATTTTCAGAGCTTTCAACAGTTATTAACATTGGTGTTGATTTGATTCAGGGTTACTACACTTCTCGTCCGAAGCCATTCATTCTATATGAGATTTCAAGTGATGTCAGAGATGAAATTGTTAATGTAAATGCATCAAGAAGTGAAGAACCGCAATCATACTGTGTTTCGGAAGATATTGATATTATTAATCTTGAAAGTATTGATACTAGTATTTATAATCAAGTACTTGTACGTCGGAGTAAAGTGAAAATTAATGGTGGAAATAAAACGGCATTTAAATCATCAATTGTAATTGGTGATGACATCAATTGCACCATGACTATTGAAGATGTATTCATAAATAATCATTATGGAATGCCATCAATTTCAGTTGGGGAAAATTCCGATTTAACAATTGTTGTTAAAGGGAAGAATACTCTTAAAAATTCAGGAATTTATGTTCCTGAAACAGCTAAATTAACTATTGTCGGGGATGGATTTTTAGAGATTATTGCTCAGGATGAAAAATCATATGGAATAGGTAATGTTAATGGTAATTATGGTGATATAACCGTTGATATGACAGGCAGGCTTACCATAAGTGTTAATGGTCTTAATACTATAGCAATCGGTGGAATAGGAAATCCAAGGGATAAAAAAATCGACTTGAAGTCGGGGGATATTTTTATTCAAAATACGGGTAAATCTTGCGTTTCAGTTGGAAATATTGAAGGAAATTCTATTGTTGAGATTGGAAAATCTTGTGTGCTTGAAATTGAGAGTGCAAGCATTGAAAGTGTTGCAGTTGGCAGCATCAGAAATTCAACCAATATTTCTTCAAGGGCAAAGGTTATTATTAATGGTTCTGGAAGTAATATCGTGGGAATGGGCGTTCTTGAAGGTGGAACGGGTATTATTGATATTCTAGAAGGAAACGTTGATATTAGTTTTGGTGCAAGACACGCTCTTTGCATTGGTACACATGGCGGAGACATGAATACTCGTGCAGAAAATGTAATAATGTCACTTAATGCAGAGGGTGTTAATGTAATTGGAATAGGTGATTGTATTGGTGGGGGCAATGTTTCACTTAGCGATAATAATATTCAAATAACGCTTAATGGTGAAAATACCATTGATATAGGATCACCTATGGGGACTATTCAGAAAAACGGAAATAACATTATTTCAAAAATTAATTACTAATAGAACAGATCTTTAGTATTCGTTTATTGTACTTACTGATAAAAATGAAAAAAGTTTAGGTCAAGCCTTTTTAATTGCTTGACCTAAACTTTTCTTCGTTATTGTAAAACTAACAGTAAAGTTGGTGAAATTGTTACTTTACGTTCTTATTTTTTTCCGCAAACCCATCTGTCAAATATGGAAATCAGACCTGGCAGAATAAATATAATAAGCACAATTGCACAGGTAACTCCCATCGCAATTAAATGACAAATTTGTCCTACTGACGGATCGGCAAAAGCATATCCTAAAATCCATGTAACAAGTATCATAATAAGCCCAGATGTTAAAATAGTGTGGATTGAACCGTTATACGCTTCAGCTAATGCTTCCTTTACATTTTGTGTTTTTCGTTTCTCACGATAATAGTTTGTAAACAATATAGCGTAATCAATAGTTGCGCCCATAAGAATACTCTGAACTATCAATAGTGCAAGGTAGTTAATGCCGCCGCCCTGTAATCCTTTGATTATCATTGTTGCGTATACTGCTGATTGAATTACAAGTATCAAAATAGTTGGGACTGCAAAGGAGCAGAAAGTAACAAGTACTACTATAAAAATTGCAATAATTGTAATGAGCGAAATCTTGCTTAATTCCCTATCAAATGACAATGACATTTCATATGACATTAGTGAACTTCCAATTAAATAACAATCTTCTGTAAATTCTTTATCGAATTTGCTTGTCAATTCCTTTAGGAAACTATCAGTATTGTCGGATTCTTCATCAAGTGTAGTTGAAATCGCCATAAGAGAGTAGTTGCTGCCTACCAGCTGATTTTTACCATCTTCTAAGCTTTTCTGTGCGTCGTTTAACTTTTCCACAATTGTAGAATCAAAAACACCCGAATATTTTTCGCTTGATGCCATTTGTATAAGGTGAGCGAATAAGCCATCCATTGACATTGTCCAGCTACTGTCACTTGCAGATTGTGAAAAATAAATGGTATATAGCAAGCCTATTTGGGACTCATCAATCGCACCAGACATAGCTGCAAAAAGCTGTGACATTTCTGTTGGGGTATACTCAGTATCTGACATAACACTCTCAATAATAGCCTGAATCATAGTAAACTGTGAAGTCATTTCATCGCCAGAGGACGCCATTGCCTGTGCCATTTCAGGTGATGTGGAAATCATTTCTAAGAAAGTTGCAATACTCATTTTATCAATATCTGATACTGCAAATATTGGAGCAAGTATTGTTTCATCAATTCCTAAAATTTGCGTAATTTCAGATGGACTACGCTCGCTGGTCAATTCAGCTTTATTACAGAAAATGCTTAGCATATTCAGCTGTGCAGTCATGCTTTCATCAAGCTGGGCAGTCATTTCAGGATTGTTACTAATGTAACTTTGCATAAAGCTCATAAATGTTGATAAAGTCATTTTGGTTTCTTCATTGCCCATGTAAAAATCATAATAAATCATATCAAGCATTGATGAATCAATATTCATCTCGTCGCCAAGGCCTTGCTGTGAAATAATTTGTGAAAGTTCTTCAGATGTATACTGTTTTCCAAGTGTTGTTGAATATGAGGAAATACTCTTTACAAATGAGTCAGATTCCAGCTGTGATGCAATTAATGAGGCGTTTTCCTCATCCTTATTATTGTAAAGCAATACAATGGAATTGTCCTTCGGAAAAACCTTGTCTACATCGCTTTTTTGACTTATTGTACCATAAGAAATATCAGTATTTCCCTTTAAAAATATTGATACAACAAAGAAAACAACAAATACTCCAGTAATCACATATCTGAACTTAAAACTGAAATTACTGATTTTTCTCATAGGTACAGGTAAAACTTTCTTGCGTGTTTTTTCTATCACCTTATCAAACAGAAGTATCAACGATGGCAGAACAGTAAATATACAAACCATGCTTATTGTTACACCCTTTGCAAGCACAATTCCTAAATCCGCACCTATTTTAAAGCTCATGAATACAAGTGAAAGAAGTCCCACAACAGTGGTTAATGAACTGCTGGCGATTGACGATACCGCACCAGTCATTGCGTATTTCATAGCTGTTGGTTTTTCTTTATGTAAATTTAATTCCTGACGATAACGGTTAATCAGAATAATTGAATAGTCCATTGAAAGGACAAGCTGTAAAATTGCGGCAATAGAATAGGTAGTTTCCGAAACGCTGTTTAAAAAAGCGTTTGTTCCCATATTAATTGCAACAGCAATACCTATTGTCACTAAAAATAGAATTGGCTCAAACCATGATGCACACATTATAAATAAAATAATCATCATTATTACAATAGCAAAAACTGCAATTTGTGTTGGGATACCAGTTTTTGCAGCTTCACCTGTATCGTAAACAAGCTCAAATTTGTCTGATAAGTCATCAGAAATTATATTTGTAATTTTGTCTACTTGAGGCGAATCATAATCATAGGAAGTATTGATTACAAAAAGTGCATGATTGTCCTTATTGTAATCAGCACTGTTCATGTCATATGCCACTGAGTCGATGTTTTCAATTTCTTCAAGCTCAGTTAACAGTTCCATACGTTGGCTTTCATCAAGCCCTGTTGACATTACACGAATTGTATTTGGCGATGTCATATCTGGGAACTCCTCAGCCATAATATCAACACCTTGTTTCATAGACGAATCCTCTGGAAGGTATTCTGTCATATCCGTTATTATGTTTACCTTTCCCATTAAAAATATGCTGGCAATAGTACAAACCAGCATTGCAATGAGAATAAAGTATCTCTTCTTCACGAGAAAATCTGCAATTTTTGTCATTTTCATACGCTCACTTTCTTGACATTTTTTTATTTCGCTTTATAATTATAATATACAAGTGTTGTTTTTTCAACCACCTGTTTTAGAAAATTGGTTATTAAAGCTACATATTGAAACCATCTGTTGTATTAATAACCTGTCAATACAAATTATGGAAGGATATGCCATGAACAAAAAAGACAATCGTCGTGTACAAATGACAAAACAGCTTATGAAGGACAGCCTTTTAGAAATGCTTGAAACTGAGCATATACATAAAATTACAATTCGAGCACTCTGTGAACGTGCTGATGTTAATCGCTCGACCTTTTATAAATATTATGGTTCGCAATACGACCTTCTAAGGGATATGGAAGAGGACTTGCTCAATGAAATTGAAAAAATATTGGAGTGCGTGGCGCAAAATGAAAACTCTTGTATACACCTTAATAGTATTCTCTCATTTGTAAAGGACAATATTAAACTTTGTAAAATCCTGCTTAATGAGAATACAGATGCTGATTTTCAGATACGTCTGCTTGGATTGCCAGCTATTTTGGATAAACTTAATGTTCAAATTCAAGAGTATGATGATATTGAACGTGTGTATATTCGTAAGTTTATACTTTACGGCGGCTATAATATGGTGGTTGACTGGGTTAAATCTGACTGTCAGGTTGATACAAATAAAATTACTGATATAATTATGAGGGTTACTATGAATGCTATATAGAAACTACCACACAAAGTCACTTTGACGACTTTGTGTGGTAGTTTTATTATATTTTATTCGTTATTTCAGTTAACAGATATTCTTCATCATCAAAACCGCATTTTCATCTGGATTATGATAATAATTCTTCCTCAGCCCATTTTGTGTATACCCACATTTTTCATAAAGCCTTTTCGCTGGTAAGTTGCTTTCCCTTACCTCAAGAAAAATACTTGCTACACCTATCTTACTGAGATAATCCTCAAAAGCTACCATCAATTTTTCAGCAATGCCGCACTTTCTAAAACTTTCTGAAACCACTATATTCAAAAGCTCTGCCTCGTCAAGTACATAAGAACCATTTAAAAAGCCTACTACTTCACCCTCGCAAACCGCCACGAAAATTATTGCATTTTCATTTTCAAAAGCTTCCTCAAACAGCCTTTCAGACCAGCCATTTGGAATACAGCTATTTTCCAGCTCCGCAATCTGTGAAATATGTGATGGCTGGGCTTTTACAATATCAACCCTTTGCATCATACCAGCTTGCTCCCCTGTTAACATCTGCAATTAATGAAACCTTTAGTTCGCAGGCATTTATCATTTCATTCGACAGAATTTCAGCGGCAATATCTGCGTCTTTCTGACTGCATTCAACAATAAGTTCATCATGGACCTGCAAAATAAGCCTTGCTTCCGGAACTTCCGCTTTAAGTCGTCTGTAAACCTTAACCATTGCAATTTTTATAATATCTGCCGCACTTCCCTGAATAGGTGTATTCATCGCAATTCTTTTGCCTGCCGCCTGTAAAATTTTATTAGATGCCGAAAGCTCTGGGACATATCTTTTTCTACCAAACATTGTCGTTACATATCCGTTCTTCTTCGCATTTTCAACAACATCATCCATAAAATTTTCAACGTTCGGAAAATTCTGCAAATATTCTCTTATATATTTTTTAGCTTCAGGTACACTTACATTAATATCCTTTGAAAGAGAAAACGAACCAATTCCATAAATAATACCAAAATTGACAGCCTTTGCGGCACTTCTCATCTCAGATGTCACCATTTCTACAGGAAGTCCGAAAACCTGACTTGCAGTTATAGTATGAATATCCGCACCCTCATTAAAACCGTTTATCATAGCAAGGTCACCACAGAGATGTGCAAGTATTCTAAGCTCAATCTGGCTGTAGTCAGCATCAAGTAATATTTTATCATCCTGTGCAACAAAGAATTTACGCATTTCACGTCCAAGCTCTGTCTTTACTGGAATATTCTGCATATTAGGTTCAGTTGAAGAAAGTCTGCCTGTTCTTGTTTCTGTCTGCCTGAATGATGTATGAATTCTGCCATCATCTGCAATTGTTTTAAGCAACCCCTCGACGTAAGTTGAATTAAGCTTTGTCAGCTGACGATATCTCAATATTAACTCAATAACAGGATAACGATCCCTTAACTCTTCCAAAATCTCCGCACCAGTTGAATAACCAGTTTTAGTTTTCTTTTTCAGTGGCACACCCATTTCATAAAGCACTTCACCCAACTGCTTAGGCGAAGATATATTGAAATCTTTTCCACACATAAAATAAATCTGTGATTCCAAGCCGCCTATTTCATCAACAAGGCTTTCACCAAACTGTTTAACACCCGTTGCATCAACGCCGACACCATAATGCTCCATAGATGCCAGAACCTCTGTCAATGGCTGCTCAATTTCAAACATAAGCGAGTTCATACCCTGTTTTTCTATCTCATTTTTCAAAATCCCACAAAGTTCTTCAAGGCTTGCGATAACAGCATAACCTTCCGCAGACTTATAATAAGGCGAATCATATCGGAAACAAAGCTTTTCTATCGTATATTCAGATGTTGACGGATCAAGGAGATACGCTGCAATTTCTGCATCAAACGACATATTCTGAATGTTTTTTCCTGCAGAAAAACAAAGTCTGTACTGTGGCTTTGCACCAAATGTATATTTTTGTGCATTACTCGATAGAATGCTTAAAATAAACTCTTGATTTTCAGTTGTATAAATACTGCGCTTAGCCTCTTCCTCACGACAGCAAACCTTCAAAACACCGTTTTCAAAAAGATAATACAGACTATCTTTTTTCATAAGCATTTCAAGAGCAGCTTCATCAATCTCAAAATTTTCTACTGTAATTTCAGATACTTCAACAACTTTTTCCTCTGTTTTCTTTTTTGAAGGCTCAAGCTGAAGTCTTTGCAAAAGCTTTGACAATTCAAGCTCAGTAAGCAGTTCGCTCAACTTTTTCTCATCAGGATTTGAGATAACATAGTTGCTTACATTCATATCAATAGGCACATCAAGGCAAATTGTAGCCAACCACTTACTTTGTTCTGCTGACTCCTTACCATTAACCAGCTTGGTATATACACCCTTTGAAAGTCCTGCATCTTCAATATTCTCATAAAGATTTTCAATAGTTTTCCATTTAGTTATCAGTGTTCCAGCAGTTTTCTGTCCAACTCCTGCAACACCTGGAATATTATCAGAACTATCCCCCATTAGTGCCTTTAAATCAATCAGATGAATAGGCTCAAAACCGTAGTCTTCTTCAAACCTTTGCGGTGTATAAAGGATTGTTTCCTTAGTTGTCGCAAGTCTTACTGTCACCTTATCACTCACAAGCTGAAGACTGTCCCTGTCACCGGTCAAGATGAAGCATTCATCACCGCTGTCAGTACAAGCCTTTGACAATGTTCCAAGAACGTCATCAGCCTCATAGCCTTCGCATTCTATTATTTTAACACCCATGTACGTCAGTATTTCTTTGACAATCGGCATTTGCTGTGCCAATTCTTCAGGCATTCCCTTTCTGTTAGCCTTATAAGACTCTACCGCCTTATGTCTGAACGTAGGCGACCTAAGATCAAAAGCTACAGCAACGCAGTCAGGCTTGACTTCTTCAAAGTTTTTAAAGTATATGTTCATAAAGCCGAATATTGCATTCGTATAAACGCCGTTTTTATTAGTCAGCAATCTTATACCGTAATAGGCACGGTTTATAATGCTGTTTCCATCAATAGCAAGTAACCTCATTTTGTTTCTCCGTTCGCCGCCTTTACGGTATACGGCTCACCGAATTTTAATATATATCATATCTATTAATTGTCAGTTAATAAGTTTACTAACCCCACCGAACGGCGCATAGTTTAGGTCAACCCTTTTTAAAGGGGCAACGTAACGTTGCATCCAATCCCCGCTATTGCTCACTTTTCTATCGTGTCAGTTAGTAAACGTATCAACCGTCAATTAATAGATATACTCTCTATATTATTATAACAGATTTTAAAACAAAACTCTATCTTTTTCCAAAGAATTATGATAAAATATTAAGGCGACATTGCACATAGCCCTATTGATGGCTAGGTATAATGCCATCTTAAAAATTAACAATGAGGTAGATCATGGAACATATTAATATAGGAAACGTAAAAATAGAAAAAACCGCCGCATTAGCACCTATGGCATCTGTTGCCGACAGAGCGTACAGAACTCTTTGCCGTGAATATGGTGCTTGCTATACGGTAAGTGAGCTTGTTTCTGCAAAGGGTCTTTGCTATAACGACAGTAAAACCGCCGAGCTTTGCACAGTTACCGAAAAAGAACGCCCAATGGCTTTACAGATTTTTGGGAGCGAACCCGACTTTATTGAAAAGGCTACAGAAATCTGTATGGAATACAAACCTGACATTCTTGACCTTAATATGGGTTGTCCAGTTCCTAAGGTTGTAAACAACAATTCTGGGAGTGCATTGATGAAGGATATAAAACTTGCCACCTCACTTGTCAAAGCGGCTAAAAAGGTGTCTGGCGTGCCTGTAACGGTGAAATTCCGCAAGGGTTGGAGTGCAGACAGTGTGAATGCTGTCGAATTTGCAATGGCAATGGAAGATGCTGGTGCTGATGCTTTGGCTGTACACGGAAGAACCAGAGATCAGATGTATTCAGGAACAGCCGACTGGGATATAATAAAAGCCGTCAAAGACAATGTTTCTGTACCTGTAATAGGTAACGGTGATATCACAACACTTGAGGACTGTCTTAATATGTATGAAAAAACTGGCTGTGATCTTGTAATGATAGGACGTGCATCATACGGAAATCCGTTTATATTTAAAGAAATCGACAGTTGGTTTAAAAAGAAAGAATATATTGCACCTGATATTGAAGAGCGGATGTCTGTAATGCTTTATCACATAAGGCTTATTCTGTCGGAGCGTGGGGAAGGGCATGAAGAGCATGCGATGAAGGAAGCGAGAAAGCACGCATCATGGTATATGAAGGGGCTTTATGGTGCGGCATTATTTCGTGCGAAGTGTTATAGCCTTGAGAGTTATGCTGATGCGCAAAGACTGGCAGAGGAGTTTCTCGAATTGCAAGCAAAGTTTGGCGGAGAAAGTATATTTTAAAATGTAGAATTTAAATTTATTTGATTTCTTGTTCGATATTATCAAAAAGTTCCGAATCAAAAAAAGTTCTTAGTGTTATTTCAAACCCATCACAAATTTTCTGCAAAGAAATAACACCTGGATTTTTACTTTTCATGTTTAGCATACTATAAATTGTAGAGGGCGGAATACCTGAAATATTAGCAAGGGCGTTAATGGTTAAATTTCTTTCATTGCAAAGTTGAACTATTCTTTCAGCAACAGCTTCTTTAGCATTCATAACTAATTCACCTCGTGTTTGGGATATATCGTATATTTATTTTAACGATTTTCTTAAAAAAATGTATGGGATATATCGCAAAATTTGAGTTTTTGTATTATAATATTAATATTATATATAATGAAACGAGGTTATAAAATGACGTGTACAATAAT
>JAVBRC010000074.1:0-3691 GCA_031548405.1 Oscillospiraceae bacterium
AATAATTTTTGCAGTCTGCAAGCATCGTATCATTGGGCTTGAAATAACAATATCACATTCAGGATAAGCCATATTATTTAAAGCCATTATCCCCTCTTCACAAAGTGGTTCATCGGTTTTTCCAATATAACGTTTTAATAAATTTCCTGAAGTGTGGGCATGACGAATAAATAAAATTTTCATGTTAATTACCCTTGAGTTTTAATGCACAGCCACAGGTTATTCTGACTACTTCATCAGCCTTCTCAGCAAGAGCACATCCAACCTTTCCAACTTGTTCACGCCATACACGTTCACTTTTTTCAAGTGGTATTATACCGTTTCCAATTTCGTTGATAATAATAACAATTGCTGGATTTTGTTCTAAAATACTATTAGTTATATCAATTGCACTAATTCTATTTTCAATAAGCCTTTTTATTAAAATTTGAAAATTATAAATACATTTTATATCAGAAAAATCAGTAAGGCTCATAGTTTCGCCACTTGTCATCTCATTTGAGGATATATCATAATTTTTAAGCGCATATTCCTTTTTTCCTTGAAATGCTCCTCCGATAATTAGAATCATTTTTAAAGCACCTCCAAAATTTTATTAGCGAAAACAATTCCTATAAGCACAGAAATCTCGCATACCTGCAAAAAATATCCTGCTAAATCGCCTGTTATTCCATTAAATGTACGGTAAGAAGAAAAACGGTAATATACAAATGAAATAAAAGCAAAAATTACTGTCGCTATTCCAATTAATGGCTTTATAATTATCATAGCCGTTATGCAAACTGCAATGAAAAAAAGTTCAGAAATTATAGTTATCCTTTTATGCGCAGGCTTTTTAAAATATTGAAGTGTACCATCTTTTTTTGCAGACTTAAATGTAACAACGGCCAAGCCACTTAATGCTCTGGATAAAACCATGCCAAATCCAAATATAATTAAAAGCCTGTTTTGGAATATTTCTGAAAAGAGCGCAGTTTGTAATATCAGATATACTAAAAGTTTTATTGCAGCAAACGCTCCAATATGAGAATCACTCATGATTTCAAGCATTTTCTCTTTTCCAGTACATGACGCTTTTGCATCACTTACATCGCAAAAACCATCGAGATGTATCCCACCAGTTATAGCAATAGGAATTATTGTACATCCGACACCAAAAAGAAAATTTTGTATATCAAGTAATTTACATATATAATACCAGAAAATAATTAAACTTCCACAAACAGTACCTATAAGCGGAAAAAAACATAATGCATATCTGTGATTTTTCTCATTCCATTCTGGCTGTGGCATCGGAATTCTTGAATACATTAAGAAAGCTGAAAAAAATGAATTTATTATATGCAATCTGGCTTCTCTCCCTTCAAAATTAACGGTATTCCATAAACGGCTTCTATAACACAGTCCGCAAGCTTGAATAGCTTTTGATTTAGATTTCCAAGCTCTGAAATGTATTTCATAGTTTCATTTTCATAGCTTATTACATCTTCACCAACCTGACTTGTTACAGCAATAAAAAGCTCGGATTTTTTTATAAGTTCAGAGATTCCGCAATAAATTTTTTCTGCTGATTGAGGATATTTCATTGAAAACATTTCATTAGCACAAAGATTTCCGATACATTCAAGTAATACTGTGGACTTGTCAGGAAATTCAAGCTCATTTATGTCGGTATACTTTTCAATTGTCTTAAATCCTTTTCCAAAACGCATTTTTTTATGCCTGTCAATAGCTTCATGTGCATCATTTCCATATGGCTCCATTGTTGCGATATAAAATAACGGTAAACTAGAAGAAACAGCAATAGTTTCTGCGATGGCTGATTTTCCATTTTTGCTTCCGCCAGTAATCAGAACAAACATTATAATTCCCTGTACCTTTCCATTGGCAATTCGTCAAATCTATGTGCATTATTGTAAACTGAAAGTGCCGCATCAAGCATTGGCAAAAGCAATACACCACCAGTCCCCTCTCCCAAACACATTTCAGCAGTTATTAATGGTGTCATTCCAATACTTTCAAGTATTTTAAGTCCAGCCGGTTCTTTTGAAACATGAGAACACAGCATATAACTGTTTACAATAGGACAGATTTTAACAGCAAGTGCAGCAGCAACAGCCGAGATAAACCCATCAATCACCATTGGAATTCGGTAAATAGCACCACCAAGAAATATACCAACTATTCCAGCAATGTCATATCCACCTAATTTTGAAAGCAACTCAAGTGGATTTTCAGCTGATGGTTTATTAACTGAAATTGCACGTTCTATAACACTGATTTTTCGTTTTAAGCCCTGACTGTCTAGTCCAGCACCTTTACCAGTAACCTTTTCTGGTGAAAGATTTAGTAAAACTGATGCAATCGCAGCGGACGTTGTTGTATTGCCTATTCCCATTTCTCCAGTTACGATTATTTTATAGCCTTGTTGACTTAATTTATCAACAGTGTCAATTCCAATAGAAATTGCTTGCCTTGCCTGCTCCATGGTCATAGCAGGGCCCACTGCAATGTTGTCAGTTGCGTATGCAATTTTTTGACGAATCAGATTTTCAGCATTAATATCACATTTCATTCCAATATCAATTACTATAACATCGGCATTTACAGTCTGTGCCATGCGGTTAATGTTAGACGTTCCCTCCGCCATTGCTTTAGCAACGATTGCAGTAACACTGCTGTCAGACTGAGTTACACCCTCACATACAACGCCATTATCTGCACACATATCAACAACACATCGTTTATCAAGAGAAACATTTTCACTACCAGATATACCCGCAATTTGTGTTATAACTTTTTCAAGTAGTCCAAGACTATAAAGCGGCTTTGCAACATCGTTCCAGAGTTTAGCAGATTTCTCCACTGCAATGCTGTCAATCTCTCTAATCATATTAATTCTGTTCATTTTTACTCCTATACTTAGCACATTCGTTTACAAAATTTTCTGCAACTTTAATATTTGCATAAAAATATAAGTGTGGAAAGCCAAAATACGATATTTTATTAGCATGAATACATTTGTATGACTTATTATTACTCGCCTTAGTAGCTGAAAAATCATTGCCGCAAGATGTACTGTCCCAGTAATGAAATTCATGTGTTAAAAGTGTATCACCTTTTTTACAAAGAATATTATCATTGTCAGATACAAGATATGTATAACCAAAACGTTGAAGCTTCTTAGTTTGATAAGCTATACCATCAACTATTCCAACCATATCAAAAACCCTTTCATCAATGGTTTTCAGCTGGTTATGAAGATACATAAATCCACCACATTCTGCAATAACAGGCATACCGCTTTTTAATACAGCTTTTATTTGAGAAAGCATTGATTTGTTTTTTGAAAGCTTTTGTGCATATAATTCCGGATAACCGCCACAAAGAATTATTCCGTTTATATTCTCAGGCAAATAGCTGTCGTTGAGTGGAGAAAATTTTATAATATCACAGCCCATTTCCCTTAGTAGATCAAGATTGTCCTCATATATAAAACAAAATGCACTATCACTGGCAACTGCAATTCTAATTTTTTTGTCACCACAAAGAGATTTTATCTTCGGTTCTTTTATTTTGACATCATCTGTATCAGAGGCGATTTCTAATAACCTTTCAATACTAATATTTTTTTTAGCATATTCTGAAAGTAATTGCATTTTTTCCTTCAAATCAGAAATTTCATCAGCTG
>JAVBRC010000108.1:0-9408 GCA_031548405.1 Oscillospiraceae bacterium
ACTTTTGGTAATATTGTGTGTTTTAGAAATCTCCAAAAACGTGTTGATAGTGCAATATCTTTATTTGGCGATAAGAACGCTGGAGGTATTGTTTTGCTGCACAGTTTTAAGGATTACTACGAAGGATATATTTCCGAGAACAATCATATGCAGGGCTATGTAGAAATGATAGAGAATCTTGAGTCTAAGTTTCCATTGATTCAGCCACAGATTATTGGCGAGCAAAATCAGAAGGATTTTATTTCTCTGTTTGGTGCAATTCTGCGTATGCGAAATCTACTATCATCATTTGATGAATTTGCTGGTAAAGAGATAATTAGTGAACGAGATTTGCAAGATTATCTTGGAAGATATCAGGATTTACGTGATGAATGGAAACGCAAACGAGAAAGTGGTGAAAGTACAGATATTACTGACGATGTTGTATTTGAAATTGAACTAATCAAGCAAATTGAAATAAATATTGATTATATTTTGATGTTAGTGAAGCAATATCATGATACACATGGAGAGGATAAGGAAGTTCTAATTACTATAAAAAAAGCTATCGATGCAAGTCCTGAGCTTCGAAGCAAGAAGCAACTTATCGAAACGTTTATTGCAGGAATCAATGAAATCGATGATGTTATGAATGAATGGAATAGCTTTGTTGCTCAGCAAAGAGAAAGTGATCTTACGATTCTAATCCGAGAAGAAAAGCTGAAACCAGAGGAGACACGAGTCTTTTTAGATAACTCTTTCCGAGAAGGTGAAATAAAAACTGTCGGAACAGATATTGATAGAATTATGCCACCAGTCTCACGATTTGGAGGCGGTAATCGAGCAATGAAAAAACAAACGGTAATTGACAAATTGAAAGATTTTTTTGAAAAGTACTTTGGAGTCGGAGGCTCTGTAAAATTTACGAAATAATTAGATGCAAATAACTGTTATTGGTTGAGAGAAAAAACAAACCTGTCGGAAATTCCGACAAGTTCAAAAGGGTGTATATCAACATTGCACCACGGATTAATTCAGTCGTTCGGGATTTCCGAATAACTGCTCAAGTGAACTGTTCGGAATTTCAGAACATTTGGAGACAAGTGCCGAGTTGTAAAGAAAAACGTTGTAATTGAATTGCTGTATTTATTGCAAACTTCAACTTCAGTTATCCGAAAATATAGGATAACTGAAGTTAAATCCATGTCGAGACGGTATATTTTAGAGTCGAGTGGGCGGCTCCTCTCACCTACCAATGTTGAGACGGTATCAAATTCACAAACCGCATTATATAGTAGCAATTATCCGTTCGACTTGTTTCCAAGAACTTACCCCTTATAAATTGTGTAGTAGATATGTTTACATGAGCGTACAAAAAGAGTGGAACTGTTTCCGAGAACGGCAATAGTTTAGACATCAAAATAGGGGTATCGTTTCATGTTGAGTGTGTCATTTTAATGTCACGCAAGATTGAGAAAAAGGCTTAAGCAGTACGTTTAAGGGCATTTGATCAAATATAGCGGTTGGGTTAAGAAGAAAAATATTTATTTTGGTGTTATTTTGCAGCATATACACTGTTGCTAAACATAATCAACCCAAGCCTTGACTGTGCGTGGAAATATATCTACTGTTAAAATTAGGTGGTTGCCGTGTTAGGAAACAATCGAGATGAAAATCGTATAACTTTGACTACGATTTGGATAATGGCAATTCTGAACATTGAGGCAAATGACAGGAAATACGAATGTATAAGGGGGTATATAAGATATGGACTTAAGAATGTTTTATTTGGAAAATGTTTCAGAAAAGGAATATTACTATAAGTTTTACGATTTAGTAAAAAATATAAATGAAACATATAATGTTTTTGTAGGAATTCAACAGACTTACGACTATAATTTTCAGGTAGAAGATATTGAAGATGCAATAGAAAAATTTAAGTATTTGTGTCAACCAGAAAACGAGAATCACAGTAGTGAAGATAAGTGCTGGTTCTATCTTGTTCTTTTTTATCTTCATAAATGTGGATATGTTATCGAAGAGTTCCCAAGAATAATTGAACATCCACCTACAGAGAGTTATGACTTCGTTAATAAAGAAATAAGAAACAAATTGATTGCTGAGGGAAAGGATGATAATGGTACAGTTCGATATGTGGAGCGTAAAAAGTTAATTGCAAACTTAACATATAAACAGAAGGCTAATTACATCGAATTAGTGGACGCTATAGAGGCTAAGTTTAAAGAAATCTCCAATAGGAAGGCCTCGTTTCAAAAAATGAGTACAGATGAAAAACTTGCTGAAATAGCTAACCTTATTGAAAATATTTTAAAGAAAAATGGAAAGTTTTTGTCTCCAGACTATTCACAAATATGTTTTGACTATATTAACGAAGATACAATAAAAAAATATAGAAAAAATATTCAGTGTTTTAGGCATTCTGCATCTGAATCAATTAACGAAAGAGAGTCTTTTACAAAAGAACAAAAGATGTTTTTAATCGATTTTGGATTGACAGTATTGAAAGTAATTCATGCGCTGATAACTAATGAGTAAAAAGGAAATAGCCTATTCATGATGCAGGCAAAACACCATGATGATAATTAGACTCTGGATTCAAATATAATTCTTTGGAGGTGCGGTATGTCATATAATTCAAAAATATATTTCATACCACCTATGCCAAAACGTGAAATGAAGATAGCGATTTATAGTCGTGTCAGTATGAATAGTGCAGAGCAATTGAAAAGTTTAGTGGCACAAGTATCAGCATTCACTCGCCTAACGGCATCAACAGAAGCATATCAAGCGGTGCAGATTGAAAAATCCAAACGCAGTAACGTTACTGCTAATGATGGAACGCAACGGAAAGATAGAAAGTATAGTTCAAAAATGAAATACTAAATAATCTTATATTGGAGGTAAAAAATGTCAGAAACTTTGATTGCAGCATTAATCGGTGCGGGAGCAAGTTTAATAGTAACAGTGGTTACACTATGTACAAATGCATTTATTGAGAAATACAAAAGCAAATTAGAAATACAGCAAAAAATGTATCGATTAAAAAGAGATAACTTAAATGATCTTTACAGAACACTAATTTCTATTGTTAATCTTTATCCTAAAGCATCACCAAATGATATTCTTAAATATGTAGAGTATGCTCCGAATTATTCAATGGAATCATTTGACTCCGTGATTAAATCGTTAGACTATCAAATTGAAGAATATAAAAATCAATTTGATATCAAGAATATAAATTATCAAAGAAAATCTGATATTGAAATTCAAATATCTAATAGGGAGTATTCAAAAAAAGAAATACTAAAAGTTAGAGATATGTACTTTAATGCAAGAGATAAATATAATTCTTTCTGTGAAACTGACAAAGTGGCTTTCGACCTTTATGCCGGACAAGATGTGCGAAACTATCTTGTTCAATTTGAAGTAATGATACACAATGTTTTTATTTCAGGACACTCTGTAGGGACGGATGCAGATGATCCACTAAACAATTGCGTTGAAATTTGTAGAAGAAATCTAATCAATAGCATGAGGTGCGATATTGGGATAAATTGATTGCTTTTTAGATATGAAATCAAGTATATTTACATGAATAGCCTAATCGAAATGCGGTCACTTGAGAAGATAAAATTGCTGTAAATCCCACTGATACACTGGTCCTGTGGTGTTTTGGTTAATATTGAAAATAGCCTAACTATTTCATGTGGAGTGTGTCGTGTTGATAGTGAAAGTGAGGAAGTAGATAATATGTGTGAAAATAAAGTTTCGGTTAATAATGGTGGAGAAATTTCTATTGAAAAAGAATACAAGATAATATATGAAGTTGGTTCCAAGGATTTAGATTTGAAGGAAAATTATAGTTTTCCTGGCGTCTGGGCTTTAATAGGTAAAAAGCGTGATAACGTTAACGCTGGTTTCCAATGTCTTCAGGTTGGTCAGACAAAGAACATTGCTAAAGAAATTTGTCAGGATATAAAGTACTTGCAAGAAATAACAGATGACAGCATATTAACACCTAAAAAAGAAATATATATTAACCATTGGCAAAATGCCGTTTTTGAATATAATCGAATACCAAAAGCCAGAGAACTTTCATATCGAGATATAAATTCGAAATATGATAATTTATTGTTTATTTTATTGATAAAACAAGACTCAGAAAAGGAAAGATTTGAAATTGAAAAGGATTTTGCTGAGCGTACAGCCGCTGTTTATTGGAGAAATTTTGGTGGTCAATATAAAAGTATCAAAACAGAAATAAAGAAATCAGAGTTTTCTTTTAAATTATGCGAAAAAATGAAATGTGTACGACTAGAAAATGAAGCTAATTGTAAATCTTGAATTTGATTTTTTGTTGGTAATATATATATGTATATGACAATTTGCAAAAAACGTGTGGTGATTTGTATAACGCATATATAACTGTTGTCCGATAAGCGTTTTTGTGTAGAAACAATATCTCCGACATTCTTAAAATATCATAAAACGATATCTAAAATCATAAAAGTCCATTAAGCTTGAAGATAAAAAGCTTAATGGACTTTTTGGGTTATTAAACTCGCAAGATTTAGACTTTCTGATGTTTCAAAATTGTCCCTATCGGGCATTTTGAAAAATTGGTCTGACTCGACGTCTGTTACTTAGGTATCTTTTTTCACTTGCAAAAAAGATACCTCTTTTTGCCCTGTTATCGTAAAACTAAGCCCGCCGAACGGCGATTGGGTGCAACGTCACGTTGCCTTACATAATATTTATATTTACACCATTTACTTCCACATTCTCGTCAGCACGAATCATGATATACTTCACACCATCAATAATCTGTGTCTTCACTAAATCTTTACGCTCAGGGTTAACCTTTATTGTAATGTCAGTTGTCGAAACTTCAAACTTCTTTATGTCAATTATGTTCTTCGGGCTAATTTGAGTGTCTGCACCAAAATGATTGTCATACTTCTCCGTAAACTCGTTGATACGCTCCTCGCCAACTCCGCAATACTCAAGAACATCAGTCATGTTTCTCTTTGAAATAACAAGCGGCTCTTCCTGTTTGTTTTCCTTATGCTCAGTAATCATTGCTGAGATTTGCTCGTGTACATTCTGAATAACTTCATAACTGCAATCTTCTGAAACTGCCTGCTCCAAAATAGCATTGAATACCTCTTTTTGTGCGGCCGCTGGCATAGGTACTTCAGTATTGAAAATTTCGTCTGCAAGCTCATCATGATTGTTAGCACTGTCCTTAGAATAATAAAGTGCATTGTAAATATTTGCCTGACGGTAATCAAAAGACGGGAACATAAATCCAGCCTCAGGGTTACTGATTACCCAGTCAACAGAAGTGTTTCTGAATTCACTATCGTTTACATAATAGCTAAGTGCAGGTTTGGTCATTTTTACTGGACAAATACTGCAAATAAGATACGAGAACACCTCTGCCGAGTCTTCAAGCTTGACCTCATCTTTTGAATATGAAGGCACGTCGTACTTGTCAAACGTCAGAAGAATAAGGAACTTGTCCTCAATTTGCATAGAACGAATAATTTTTTCATAAAGCTTAGAAACTGCCTCGTCATCTTCAAGTTCACTGTCCTTTAGCTTCATAAGAAGACTGTGCTCCTCGCTCTCTATAACCTGTTGATTTGAAAATTCAATATCAATAAGGTTTTTTCCAAGTGTTCCAGAAAGTGTTTTTTTAATAATGGAAAGAATTTCTCCAGCCTCAGTTTTCTGCATAGTACCAAAAAACTGGTTGAAGTCTGAAATAATTTCCTTCTGCTCGTTGACATAGCAGCCTCTGATACACTTTATATTAGTTTTCTCTAAACTAAAACGTCTGCGGATTTCCGCAATTTCTTTTTCTATCATTTTAAATTCACTCTTTCTTTATATACAGTGTTTTCGATACACGACAAATACATGATTGTAATTTCTCAAAAAGCGTTGTACGTTTGGGATAGTTGACTACCCGACACGTTAGCGAAGCGACATCAAAAGTTTTACTCGATTTTTTTCAAAAAATTGCGGTTTCCAAAGGCAGAGCCTTGGTCGCTCGTCACAACGAGCGAAAGCAGCGTGACGCTGCACCCAATCGACATTCGTCGGGCTTAATTTTAGTGGAGTACGACGAGCATTTTTTCTTTGGTTCTTTCTTTTTTGCAATAGAAAAAAGAAAGAACGGAGAACTCATAAAGTATATAAACTTTAGTTAGCTTACTAAATCAAATGGTTTTCGATATAATCAGATTTCCTTAAACATTCCCCAGCAATTCGTAAATCTGCTCTTTTTTCTTCATTAGCTCATCAAAACGGTTTATGTATTCATATGGGAATTTATAGTTCATAATTCTTGAAATTTTTCCGTCTGGCTGTACAATCTTCGTCGATGCAGCACATCCTGCACCAAGTATTGTCTGGGTTTCGTCCATTATGAAAATATTGTAAAGGCTTTCCTTTCCTTTTTTTGCAAAACCAATATTTTCAAGGTTTTCAACTGTGTTTTTCTGCCTGTACAGATAATAAGGCTGAAAACCATTTTGTGGAAGTTTCTTTATACTCTCGTTTAACATCGCTGTTGCTGGTGTGTCTAAGTACTTTTCCTGATTTTCGTATAACTGTGCAGAACGCTTTATAGTCAATGTGTGAACAGTAATACTGTCGGGATTGAGGTTAATGACACGCTCAAGCGTGTCGCTGAAACTATCTGGCGTATCAGTCGGAAGTCCGGCAATCAAGTCCATATTAATATTATCAAAGCCTTCTTCTCTTGCCATCAGAAAGGCGTTTATAGTATCTTGTGCTGTGTGATTTCTGCCGATAACTTTCAACACGCTATCGTTAAGCGTCTGAGGATTGACAGAAATTCTGTCTGCACCAGCTCTTTTAATAACCTGAAGTTTTTCTCGTGTTATAGTGTCAGCACGTCCTGCCTCAACGTTATATTCTCTCACTGAGGACATATCAATATTTTCAGCTAGAGCATCTGTGATTTTTTTTAGCTGGTCTGCGGTTATAGAAGTAGGTGTTCCGCCACCGATATATACAGTATCAATTTTGAAGTTTAAATCTCTTACCACTTTTCCGATTATTTCAATTTCACGGCAAAGATAATCAACATAATCTGGTATAAGTTTATAGGCACTGTCCATTGAATGTGATACAAATGAACAGTAACTGCATCTTGTCGGACAAAACGGTATTGAAATATAAAGGCTTATTATTTTTTTGTCGTACTTATTTATCAACGGCATCTGATTTACTGCCGTTATATAAGAAAGGTCAAGACGGCTGTCGGACACCATGAATTTATTTTTTAAATGTGAGTACGCTTTTTCTTTATTATTATTATCAGAAAGCAAGTCCGCCATCATTTTAACAGGACGTATACCGGTCATAAGCCCCCACGGAGGTGTTATTCCAGTCAACTTCTGAAGGCAGAAGTAAACAAGTCTGCAAAGCTCATGCTCACAAAGTTTATCGTCAGCTTGTGAGTTTGGGAAACTAGCCGATTTACGAACTGATTTGCCGTCTAATCGACAGTATGCGTAAAGATATGTACAATGTTTTCCCTTTTTAATGCGTGTCATAGTTATATCGCCGTCAGAGTCTGTGATATCGTAATGAAACGTAAACCTTGCAGGAATAAAAAGTTTGATTGTTGCCTCGGTTTCATACTTGAAATCGTTACCACTAAATAAAATCTTCATATGGATTTTCCTTCATATATGGGTTATTTCTTTTTTCAAATGCAAGTGTTGAGCAATCATTATGTCCAGGGTAAACTTTTAAGTCTTCTGTAATATCTGCAAGTCTTGAAAGGGAAGTGCGCATTTCAGAGGGGTTGCCCGTCGGAAAATCGGTTCTTCCCATTGAGAGTTTAAAGAGAGTGTCGCCAGTGAAAATACTGTCTTCACAAATATAGCAAACGCATCCTTTAGTGTGTCCAGGGGTGTTCAGCACTTTAAAGCTTAGTTCGTCAAGTGTTATCACGTCTTCATCGTGAATGATATTATACTCATTCACTGGCATAAACGGAGCGTTTCCGATTTGGTCAGCAAAAGATGTCGAGGAATTTTCCAGCATCTTGGCATCAAGTTCGTGAATATAAACATCTGCCTGAGTATCTGAAACAGCGTCAGCGACACCACCGAAATGGTCATAATGTCCATGGGTGAGAAGTATTTTTTTAAGTGAAAGGTTATTTTCCTCAAGGATTTTTTTGAGTTTTGGGTAATCACCGCCGATATCGATAGCGACAGCGTTTTTATTTTCGGTTTCTATTATGTAACAGTTAACTGATAAAGGGCCTGAGGTGAGGTGGTGAAGTTTCATTGTGTTCTCCTTTGGTTTTCTTTAATATTTGATGTTATTAGTATATCACAATTTTATTTTAAGGTCAATTCGGTGGAGAGAGTTAACTAACCCCGACGAATGTCGCATAGTTTAGGTCAACCCTTTTTAAAGGGGCAACGTGACGTTGCATCCAATCGCCGTTCGGCGGGCGAAGTTGACTAACCGTACGCATCGCGAAGCGAAGATATTTTAGGTCAACCCTTTAAAAAGGGTTGACCTAAAATAAACCCTTAAAATATAAAAATTGACAAAATAAAACACCCATGGTATAATAAAACCATGGGTGTCTGTATAAAACGGTAGGCGGTTTCTCCCGACAAGGGAGGTGATAGGTTATGGTTACATACGAAGAACTATTTTTGTTCGCAAGTATAATAATCAGCACTATCTCTCTATGTTATATGATTTTTCATAATGACAAGAAATAGTTTCTTAGCATAAAAAGAAACACCGCCCCACTCTCACAAAGTTGGCGGTGTTTCTTTACACTCAAAATTCGCGAGAAACCGTTTATCACAGTCACCCTTTTCATTTATTATATCATAAATTTATAAAATGTCAAGCATTTGATTTTGAATGCTTGGCTTTTTTATTTTAGGTAAACTTGTTAGTTGGCGGAGCAATAGTAGGCGGACGAAGCTAACTAACCCCGACGAATGTCGCATAGTTTAGGTCAACCCTTTTTAAAGGGGCAACGTGACGTTGCATCCAATCGCCGTTCGGCGGACGAAGTTAACTAACCCCGACGAATGTCGCATAGTTTAGGTCAACCCTTTTTAAAGGGTTGCGGTTTCCAAAGGCAGAGCCTTGGTCGCTCCGCAGAGCGAAATCTTACAGCCTTCAAAGAGCCTTTTTCTTTGGTTCTTTCTTTTTTGCTATAGAAAAAAGAAAGAACGGGAACTCGTTAAGTCTATGGATTTCAGTTTAGTTGCTAGGCTTAGTTTTCTAACTCTTAGGGTTATTAAACTTGCTAGAGTTAGACTTTCTGACGTTACAAATAAATTGAAAGGCATGTAGAACTCGACGAGGCATACAAGGGGCAGCCCTCACTTG
>JAVBRC010000017.1:0-4721 GCA_031548405.1 Oscillospiraceae bacterium
CTAAGTGAAAAACTGCTGAGATATACTTTGTATGCAGTTTGAAGTTTGAAAATTTTTTAGAAACTGTGCCATAAGCATCTGTGATAAAAACAAATCAGAAATATCACTAGAAAATGCAGTAACAACTTTTTTGTGTGAATAGCAGCGAATAAAAGCTTTTAATAAAGTTAGATTGAAAGTCTGTCAGGTTTATAATCTTGCCAAGAACGGTTATCTCTATAATGTATACAAGCTCTGTCAGAATGAATGCACCAATAAAAAAGCTTGTAACACCTTTATGCTTGTTCTTTTGAGAAAATTCAAGAAGTATGAAGAGCATAACAAGCTCGCCAGACGAGCAATAATTTTTTAAGGCACTGTTAAATACTTCTTTAAAGTTAGTGTCAGGAATATAATTTGAAATATCAGCCTTGTTATATGCACCGAAAATCATTATAGCTAGTGAAAAAATAAAAATCCCGAAAATTATTACTGAAGACCGAGAAACGGCTGACATCTTCATCGACGCACAGTAAAGGCATACAATAGCAAGTATTACAGCACAGGCAAGGCTACTTTCTACTGGAAAGTAGACACTTTTACTAACATCCCAAAGTTTATTAAACGAAACAGCACCCCATATAATAAAGAAGGCAGCATAAAGTAAATTTCCAAACTTACCAAAAAGCATTTCTTTTTTTAAGCTGAAGTCATTTCTATTATATAATAGTATCATTGGAATGGCTAGCAGGAATTGTGTTATTATTGAAATTGCTGCACCAGCCATTTGTGATGCATCTGCCGTAATATTTGAACAGACTAACTCAAAAGCTTTTACACTGAATAACAGGGCAAAAACTTGTCCGTTTGATATCTTATTCATGAAGCTCCTCCACTGTGAAATTATTATTTTGCATTTTGCGGAAGCTCTGCCTTACTGCTATATCACCCATGGTCTTAGATTTAAACGGTGATAATGGGGCAGTATATGGAAATCCATAATCATCTGTGGCACACATATTAAATAGAACAACTGCTCCGAAAATGCTTATTCCAAAAAGTCCCCATATTCCGCCGCATATTATAAAAACTATACGAAGTATCGTGACAGGCTGCATAAGATCGGGAACTACAAATCCACTTATTACAGATATTGCTGCAACGGTTAACAATGGAGTGCTGATAAGTCCTGATGCCACGGCGGCATCTCCTATAATAAGACCGGCAACGATACTGACAGCACCGCCGACGGCCTTCGGCAATCGCAGTCCAGCCTCTCGAATTATTTCATATGTCAGAAGAACCCCGACTATTTCAACAATAATTGAAAACGGTGCATTTTGCTCTGCTTCGGCAAGTATTAAAAGAAGTGTACTATTTAAAAGTTCCGGATGGTGCATTGCAATTGCAACGTATACAGACGGGAGCAAAATTGAAATAAGGAAAGCGGCATATTTCAGCCAGCGTATAAATGTGGAGAAATATGGTTTAAAGTTGTAGTCATCAACGGTTTGAAAGTCATCGCTCCAAAGCTTAGGGACTATGAGTGCAAATGGATTTCCATCAACAAGAATTGCGACACGTCCTTCAATCAGCTTAGAGCACAGAACATCGGGTCGTTCTGTGCGTCCGACAGAATTAAAAAAGCGTTTTTTGTCGGCTTCGATAAACGGCTGTACATATCCGGTTGAAAGCACAGATTCTAAATCCATTTTTTCTATTGAATCCATTATTTTATAAATAAGAGCTGGTGGAACTCTATCTGCCATATAGCAGATACAAAGATCGGTCTGACTTTTATCGCCCATAACAAATAACTTCTGAACATAGTCAGGGGATTTCATGCGTCGGCGTAATAAAGCCATGTTTGCACGGATAACTTCAATAAAACCTTCATGTGAACCCGTTACATTATTCTCGCCAGACGGTTCGCTGACACCTCTTTTTTCATATCCCTGAACACCAAAGCCCAGAATTCGGTCTTGTCCATTAACAGTAAACATGGCAAACCCAGAGTTTAGCAGACGAAAGAAGTCCTCGTAGTTTGTAGCGACAGGACGATCGGTTGAAAGTAACATATGATTTTCTATGTGACCGAGCAGTGCCGCAGGACTTGCGTGGTCTAGTTTGATATTTGTAAGAGGCTGAAGAAGAAGTTCTGACATTGTAGCGGTTGAGGTCATTCCCTCACAGCATAAAAGTGCACATCTTATTCCGCATATTTCAATTTCATTTACAAGTAAATCAGAGCTTCCGGCAGCTATTTCCTTGATTTTTCTTAAATTATCAGATAAATCAGGAAAAATTTTGATATCTTTTAGTTTTGTTGGTTTCATTTAACCCTCCCATATGTGCTTTGATGTTATTATGATTGTCAAAATTTTCAGATAAAATACATTTATTTTTAAATAACTATGTATTAAAGTACAAAAAAGTTTTATAATTAAAATATACGATTTATAAAAACTTAACAAATAAATATATAATAAAAGTAAAATACTTTACAGGTCGTGTTATTTAGTGTATAATAAGTTCAGCGATTTGTATCGAAGATTTTTTTATTTGTTTAACTTTCCTCTTGACTTTTTTTGAAGTATAGTCTATAATATAGTTGTTGCAGGCTTATAGTAATTATGATGTTTTAAAGAAATTTGTTGAAGAAATATTGTATATATTGTTTAAATCCGATTTGAGGGGCGGTTTATTCATTATATTCAACAATTAAGACTGATTGAATTTATAAAACCATACAAAAAGTAAGTGAAACTATTGACTTTATATTGCTTTTAAATTATAATTGTAACGTAGATAAATTATAATTATCTAAGTCCGCAAAAAAAATATAATTAAGGGAAAATGAAGAAAATCACCCTTATTATAGAAACTATGCTTAATTAGAAAAGGAGGAAAATGAAAATGAGATCTAAAAAAATTGTTGCAGGAATTATAGCTGCAATGACATTGGCTTCACTCGCATCTTCTGCAATTGTTTCAGCGGCAGGTTTTGGTGTGGGCATCAGTAACACAAAGGTAGAAGCAGGCGATAGCTTTACGCTTACATTAGATATGTCTGACATTCCAAGCACAGGTATTAACGGTTGTGACTTTGGAATTTCTTATGATTCTTCACTAGTTTCTGTTAGTGGCGTAACTCTTGGTGATATTGCTAAGTCGGTTGACGCTTCTGAAACTGGTTTGCCATCACCTTTTGAATGTAATATTGAAACAGACGTTATCAGCGTTATGTATGCATTAGGTACAACTGATTCTGCATACTATCTGAATGGTTCAGGTACATTCCTAAACATTACAGGTACTGTAAAGGCTACAGCAGCTGTAGGTTCAAAGGCTGAATTCAAGATTGTTCCTGTTGACAGAGCAGTAGCTCCTGGTTCAAAGGAATCAAACACAAGTATTATATTCGGTTATATGGCTGAAGACGAAACAACAACAATCTACTCACCAACATTTACAGATGGTTATGTTGAAGTAACAGGTGGCGAAACTAAGCCTTCTGAAACTGAAGATATTCCAGATGGAACATTGTATGGCGATGTTAATAATGATACTGATGTAAACATTGCTGACATTGTTAAGCTAAATATGTACTTACTAAATAAAACACTTAATCCAATATCAGAGATTGGAAAGGCTAATGCTGACTGTGTTAGAGATAATGTAATTAATACAGCTGACAGCACACTTATCATGAATTATGTTGCAATGATGATTGACATTTCACAGCTAGGAAAACGATAAAGGCTTTTAGGCCATATGGCTTGAAATAGCGGGGGATCCGCAAAAAAAAAAATAAATTCAAGGTCTGTTAAAGAAACAGACAGAAAGGAAAAATAGTGATGAAGAAAAGAAGATTTCTCTCAGCGCTAACTTCAATGGCATTGATGGGAACAATGGTTGCTAGTACAATTGCAACAACTGTTTCGGCAGCTGTAATTGTTACTGCTAATTCAACTATGTCTATGAGCGTTAAACCAGAAAAGTCATCGTTTACAATGGATGAGGTTGCAGCAGGAACTGCTAAAACAACAGTGGCAGTTGTAGTTGACAATCTGGATGAAGCAGAAAAGATTACTGCACTCAAGGCAAAATTCAAGGCAAGCAACAGTGGTATGACACTATCAAACATTAAGTTTACAACAGGTGCTGGAAACATGGGCTTGGGCAATGCTCAGAGAAATGCTAAGGCTGTAACACCTGCAACAGTATTCAATGCTTCAAGCGTTGACGAAGCAACAACTGGATTTTCAATTTCAAATGCAGCAGTTAAGCCAGGAACAACTGTTGAAAATCACTTTGTACTGCTTGACTCAACAAAGGGTATCGTAACATTTGATGTTGAATTTGCAAAAACAATGGCTAAGGGTTCTTACACAATTGATTTTGTAAAAAGCGAACTTGAAGTACAGTCAGGTGCAGAATTCAATACTGCGTTAAAGCCTGGTGATCCAGAATACGGTATAACAATTACTGATTATACTGCATCTGTTAAGACAAATTCAGCTGTAATCGTTCTTGGTGATGGCACAGCTCCAACAACAGCAGCACCAACAGCAACATCAGTATCAAAGCCTACAAAGAAGTATGATGGCGACATTAAGATCTGGGCTGACAAGGTGGAAGCAGCTCCAGGCGAAGCAGTAGACGTAAATATTTACTGTGATACAGACGGCGGTTTATTGTATGGTATTGAATTAGCTGCTATTTATGACAAGGCTATGCTA
>JAVBRC010000054.1:0-31147 GCA_031548405.1 Oscillospiraceae bacterium
TGACATTATAGGTAATGTCAAACTAATATTGTGTAATATTCTTATTTATAAGATGTCATAGAGAAAGGTTTTATATGATAAAGGAAAGAAATCTTGCAGTTTGTATTATTTTATGTATTTTTACGTTTGGAATTTATGGAATATATTGGTTTATTTATATAGTTAACGAGGTGAATCTGGTTTCAGACAGGCGAAATGAAATGGGCGGCGGAATGGTATTTTTACTGTCTGTTATTACTTGTTCAATTTACTCATGGTTTTGGTTTTATAAGTCAGGCGAAAAACTTGAATATGCACAACAAAAAAGAGGCATGCCATCTACAAATAATGGGGTGTTGTATCTGCTATTGGCTGTTTTTTCATTTGGGATTGTTAATTACTTTTTAGTTCAGTATGAGTTAAACAAGGTGGCATCAATTCCAGCATAAATTCGAATGATTATGCAAGATTGCCTTAATGCCTGCTGTCTTTTTTCAGCAGGCATTATTTTTAGTTGATTAAGAAATCACTGATTATAACACGCCTTACGCACAATATTTAATTAGTGTTCCGTTAAATTATGCATTTTATGACATTTTGAAAGGACAAAAAATGAAAATAATTTTTCTCATAATCTGTTTTTTTACATTATTTTTAATATACGTTTATTCGGAAAATAAACTGTTGATTATAAAAAAGTACAAAATAACGATAAGCAAAAATAAAAAACAATGTTTGAGAGTTGTTCAGATATCGGATATACACAAAAAGAAAAATCACCGAAAGATTGTTTCAAAGACCAGACAATTAAAGCCTGATATTATTTTTTTGACTGGGGATATTGTTTCAAGAAATGAAAAGGGACTTTTGTATTTTACATATCTGATGTCAGAACTGTCTAAAATCTGCCCAGTTTATGCCTGTGTAGGAAACCATGAACTTGATTTGCCAAGTGAAATTCATAAAAATTATAAAGACATTATGGCGAAAAATAATGTCAATTATCTTGAAAACAAACAGATTGTTTTTGAAAAAAATGGAATGACGTTGAAAATTGCAGGAGCATCGCTTAAAATGAGTATTTATAAAAACCAAAATGGTGGATACTCAAACCTTGATAAGCTAACAGCAGAGGAGCTTGAGGCTGATTTAGGAAAGAAGGACGAGCCTACAATACTGTTGGCACACAATCCGCTTTGTGCTGACGCTTATGAACAGTGGGGCGCAGAGCTGGTGTTTAGCGGACATATACACGGAGGAGCAGTGAGATTGCCGTTTATAGGTGGAATACTTTCGCCAGAGAGAAAATTTTTTCCTAAATATAGTAAAGGTGTTTATGAAATTGGTGAAACAAAGATGGTTGTGTCGGGTGGAATTGGAAAGCTTAGAATTTTTAATCCGCCTGAGATTGTATTTTGTGAAATTGATTTTTAAAATTTTAGTGTGATTTATATTTTCGTTATGCCGTTTGGCGGAGAAAGTTGACTAACCCCGCCGAACGGCGAAATAGTTTAGGTCAACCCTTTTTAAAGGGTTGCAGGGTCAAGGGACGGAGTCCTTGTCGCTCCGCAGAGCGAAATCTTACAGCCTTCAAAGGGCCTTTTTCTTTGGTTCTTTCTTTATTGCAATAGAAAAAAGAAAGAACGGAGGACTTAAAAATCTATGAAATTTTGTTAGCTTGCTAGATTTGTTTTTTCTAACTTTTTGGCTTAGTCAACTTGCAAGAGTTAGTCAATCTGACGTTTCAAAACTTCCCCACTATCGTGCGTTTTGAAAGGCTTGTTGAACTCGACGTCTGTTACTTAGGTATCTTTTTTTACTTGCAAAAAAGATACCTCTTGTCGCCTATGGGCGACAATTCACTAGAAAAAATGCGCTTGGACGATAAAGAGTTTCGCTCTGCGGAGCGACCAAGGCCCTGCCTTTGGAAACCACAACCCTTTAAAAAGGGTTGACCTAAACTAAATCGCCGTTGGGCGAGGTTAGTTGACTGTATCACCTAAATTTTAATGTCTTTTTTGCGCATTTTGCAAGTTCATTCATTTGTTGTATATTTTTTGCTCATATATATTGAAATAAAATTAAAATTATGGTATAATTTTATTGTATGATGCTTAAAAGTTACTTTGAAATGTGTTTAAAACTGTTGTTAACTCGTCGGTTGACAGTGCGATTTTTATGCGTTATATGTTCAATTTTGACAAAAATAAAATTATCTATTGAAACTTTTATTCAATCGTGCTATATTAATAAGATAGTATTCTATTTATTTTAAAGGAGGTTTACCCGGATGGTTGAACTGAATGTTCTCTATAACGCAGCAATTTCGGCTGCAAGCTTTATAATTATGCCGGGCGAACCGGCGATACACCGAGTCTGAGCTTTGTTGAATTATATTTATAAACTTTATTGATAAATGAACTCAGCTGACCTGCGGTGAAAAAGTACCCGCAGGCATTTTAACATATTATTGAAAGGAATTTGTTTAATTATGAAAATATCGGGCTCACAAGTTTTAATTGAAGTTCTGATTGAACAGGGTTGTGACTGCATTTTTGGTTATCCGGGCGGTCAGGTTATAAATATTTATGACGCACTTTATGAAAATCAGGATAGAATAAAGCATATTATTACCGCTCATGAGCAGGGTGCGGCTCACGCAGCTGACGGTTACGCAAGATCAACTGGTAAAACAGGCGTTGCACTGGCAACATCAGGCCCTGGAGCAACAAACCTTGTTACAGGTATTGCAACTGCATACCTTGATTCCATTCCTCTAGTTGCTATCACAGGAAATGTTCCTTGTAACCTTCTTGGTCGTGACAGCTTTCAGGAAGTTGATATTTGCGGAGTTACACTCCCTATCACAAAGCATAACTATATAGTTAAAGACATAAACGATCTCGCTGATACTCTTAGAGAAGCATTCAGAATTGCAAAGTCAGGTCGTCCTGGCCCTGTTCTGGTTGATATTCCTAAGGATGTTCAGATGGCAAAGATTGATTTTGAAAATAAAGAAATTGCACCAGCGTTTGAATCAAAAAAAGCTAATGATGAACAGTTACAGCTTGCTGCTGAAATGATTGCAAAATCTGAAAGACCTTATATTTACTGCGGCGGCGGAATTATTTCTGGTAAGGCAAGTGAAGAGGTAATGCAGTTTGCTGACCTCATTGATGCTCCTATCGGCTGCAGTATGATGGGTGTTTCTGCAATTCCTTTTTCAAATCCAAGATTCCTTGGAATGCAGGGAATGCACGGACATTATGCATCTTCAATGGCACAGGCAGAGGCTGACCTCGTAATTGCTATTGGTGCAAGATTCAGTGACAGAGCAACTGGAAACAAGCAGATTTATGTTAGAAACTGTAATATCATACACATTGATGTTGATGATGCAGAAATTGATAAGAATATCACAAGTCACCTTGGAATAAACGGTGAAGTTAAAGATACACTTACAAAGCTTAATTCAATGATTTCAAAGAAGCAGAACATGACTTGGGATGCCGAAATTGAAGAATTGAAGAACAAAGAAGCTTTGATGGTTCAAAAGTCTGACGTTATGTCACCTTTTGATATTATTGAAACTGTTAATGCTAAAATGCCTGAGGACGCTGTTATTGCAACAGACGTTGGACAGCATCAGATGTGGGTAGCCCAGCATTACAAGTTTGAAAAGCCTAGAACCTTTGTATCAAGCGGTGGTCTTGGAACAATGGGATTTGGTTTGGGTGCTGCAATCGGTGCATATACTGCAACTCAAAAGCCAACAGTTCTGTTTACTGGCGATGGAAGCTTCGGTATGAACCTTAATGAGCTTGCAACAGCAGTTTCATGCAACACTCCGATTATAATTGTTCTTATGAATAACGGTGTTTTGGGAATGGTAAGACAATGGCAGACATTGTTCTTTAATAAGCATTATTCAAATACAACACTCGGTCGTCAGACTGATTTCTCAAAGCTGGCTGAGGCTTTTGGTGCTTTGGGATTCCGTGCAGAAAATACGGACGAGCTTTCTGATGCACTTGATAAGGCAATCGCGGCAAAGCGTCCCGCTCTTATTGACTGTAAGATAAGCAAAGACCAGTTTGTACTTCCAATGCTTCCTCCAGGCGGCTCTATTGATGATATTATAACAGAAATCAACGGAGGTGAAATCTGATGGAAAAATATATTTTCAGTATACTTGTAGCCAACAGATTTGGCGTTTTGACAAGAGTTTCTAGTATGTTTACCAGAAGAGGTTTTAATATCGACACATTGACTGTTGGTGAAACAGAATCTCCTGAATTTTCAAGAATAACCATCTCAATGAGTGGTGACGAATATTCAAAAACTCAGATTATAAAGCAGCTTAGTAAGCTTCACGACGTAAAACAGGTTCAGGTGATGGATCGTGAAACAACAGTTTCTCGTGAGCTTCTGCTTATAAAAATAAAGAACGATTCACAAACAAGACAGGATATTTTAGCAGCTGTTGATGTTTTCCGTTCAAAAATTATTGACTATTCTCCAGATGTTCTTTGTATTGAAATCACTGGTGAAAGTTCAAAAATCAACGCTTTTATTGAGCTTGTAAAGCCTTTCGGCATAATGGAGATATGCAGAACAGGTATTGTAGCTCTTGAAAGAGGCAGTCATTGTCTTAGAAACGAATAATTTCTAATCTCAGGAACTGTCCATAAATAAATTATTAACATAAAAGGAGTCTTTATAATGGAAAATTCAGCAAAAGTATTTTATCAGGAAGATTGTGATCTATCCTTACTTTTCGGCAAGACAATAGCTGTTATCGGTTACGGCAGTCAGGGTCATGCACACGCTCTTAACGCTAAGGAATCACTTGGCGACAACGCAAGAGTTATCATCGGTCTTTACGAAGGCAGTAAGTCATGGGACAAGGCTGTTAAGCAGGGATTTGAAGTTTTCACAGCTGCTGAAGCTGCAAAGCAGGCTGATATCATCATGATCCTTATCAATGATGAAAAGCAGGCTGAAATGTACAAGAACGACATCGAGCCAAACCTTCAGGAAGGCAATATGATTATGTTCGCTCATGGTTTTGCTATCCACTTTGGTCAGATCGTTCCTCCAGCATTCGTTGACGTAACAATGATTGCTCCTAAGGGACCTGGACATACTGTAAGAAGTGAATATCAGGCTGGTAAGGGTGTTCCTTCACTAGTTGCTGTTGCTCAGGATGCTACAGGCAAGGCTCAGGATATGGCTTTGGCTTATGGTGCTGCAACAGGCGGCGCAAGAGCTGGTATTCTTGAAACAACATTCAGAACAGAAACAGAAACTGACCTATTTGGTGAACAGGCTGTTCTTTGTGGTGGTGTTTGTGCACTTATGCAGGCTGGTTTTGAAACTCTTGTTGAAGCTGGTTATGATGCAAGAAACGCTTACTTTGAGTGTATCCACGAAATGAAGCTTATCGTTGACCTTATTTATCAGAGTGGTTTTGCTGGAATGAGATATTCTATTTCAAATACTGCTGAATACGGCGACTACATCACTGGCCCTAAGATTATCACTGAAGATACTAAGAAGGCTATGAAGCAGGTTCTTAAGGATATTCAGGACGGTACATTCGCTAAGGACTTCCTTCTTGATATGTCAGCTGCTGGCGGACAGGCTCACTTCAGAGCAATGAGAAAGCTTGGCGCTGAACATTGTTCAGAAGAAGTTGGTGCAGAAATCCGTAAGCTATATAGCTGGAACAACGAAGAAGATAAGTTTATCAATAACTAATAAATTCGAGTTGTTATATAGTTGGGTAACCAACTAAAAAAGATGTACTATATCCGGTGTTGGATTAAACGAGCAATCGCTGTAATCGGACAGGCCGGCATTTATAATCAATAACTGCTGCTTTTCTGATTAGGGTATAATAATGCCTGTCGGAAAAGCAGTTTGCTTTTTATTAAAATATAAAAGAGGTATAAAAATGGCTGAAAACTTTTTCTGTGATGGAGTTGAGATGGCTCCTCAGCGTTCACTTTTTAACGCTCTTGGAATGACTTCCGAGGAAATGAAACGTCCATTAGTTGGTATTGTTTCTTCTTATAACGAAATTGTTCCTGGTCACACACATATAGATAAACTTGTTGAAGCAGTTAAGCTTGGTGTTGCAATGAACGGTGGAACTCCTGTTGTTTTCCCTGCAATCGCTGTTTGTGACGGTATTGCAATGGGACACAAGGGTATGAAGTATTCTCTTGTAACTCGTGATCTTATTGCTGACTCAACAGAATGTATGGCTTTAGCTCATCATTTTGATGCTTTGGTTATGATTCCTAACTGCGATAAGAACGTTCCAGGACTTCTTATGGCTGCAGCAAGAGTTAATGTTCCGACTGTATTCGTAAGCGGTGGCCCTATGCTTGCTGGTCGTGTTAAGGGTGAAAAAACAAGCCTTTCAAGTATGTTTGAGGCTGTTGGAGCATATACTGCTGGAAAAATTAGTCTTGAGGATGTTCAGGAATACGAAAATAAAGCCTGTCCTACTTGTGGTTCATGCTCTGGTATGTACACAGCTAACTCAATGAACTGCCTGACTGAAGTTCTTGGTATGGGGCTAAGAGGAAACGGAACAGTTCCGGCTGTTTATTCTGAAAGAATCAAGCTTGCTAAAACAGCTGGTATGGCTGTTATGGAGCTTGTTAGAAAGAATATCCGCCCTCTTGATATCATGACAGAAAAGGCATTCCAGAATGCTTTAACTGCTGATATGGCTCTTGGCTGTTCAACAAACAGTATGCTTCACCTTCCTGCAATTGCAAATGAATGCGGAATTAGCATAAACCTTGATATGGCAAATGAAATCAGTGCAAAAACACCTAATCTTTGTCACCTTGCACCTGCTGGGCACACTTACATGGAAGACCTTAATGAGGCTGGCGGTGTTTACGCAGTTCTTAACGAGCTAAATAAAAAGGGACTTATCAATACTGATGTTATGACTGTAACAGGTCAAACAATGGGCGAAAATATAAAGGGCGTTGTAAACAGAAATCCTGAAATTATCAGACCTATTGAAAATCCTTATAGTGAAACAGGCGGTATTGCTGTTCTAAGAGGAAACCTTGCGCCAGATGGCTGTGTTGTTAAGAGAAGTGCTGTTGCCCAGGAAATGTTACAGCATAGCGGCCCTGCAAAGGTATTTAACAGCGAAGAAGAAGCAATTGCTGTTATCAGAGCAGGCGGAATCAAGGCTGGTGACGTTGTTGTTATTCGTTATGAAGGCCCTGCAGGTGGCCCTGGAATGAGAGAAATGCTTTCTCCAACATCTGCAATCGCAGGAATGGGACTTGATAAGGACGTTGCTCTTATTACTGACGGACGTTTCAGCGGTGCCACAAGAGGTGCTGCGATTGGTCACGTTTCTCCAGAGGCAGTAAGCGGCGGTAATATTGCTTACGTTCAGGACGGAGATATTATTTCAATTAATATTCCTGAATATAAAATAACTCTTGAAGTTTCTGACGAAGAACTTGAAGAAAGAAAGAAAAATACAAAGCTTCTTATTAAGGAAGGCATTACTGGATATGCAAAGAGATATGCGGCAATGGTTTCTTCTGCTGATAAGGGTGCAATTATAAATAAATAATAAATGAAAGTGGGTTGATATAAATGGGCATGACAATGACGCAGAAAATTCTTGCTGCTCATGCAGGACTTGATAAGGTTGAAGCTGGACAGTTGATTTTAGTGAACCTTGATTTAGTTCTTGGCAACGATATTACTTCTCCTGTTGCTATAAATGAATTTAATAAGCTTGGTGCAGAGGGTGTTTTCGATAAGGAAAAGGTTACTATGGTTATGGACCACTTTGCTCCAAATAAGGATATAAAGGCTGCACAGCAGTGTAAAATGTGCCGTGATTTTTGTGATGACAAGGATATTACAAATTTCTATGATGTAGGCGAAATGGGTATTGAACACGCACTTCTTCCAGAAAAAGGATTGACAGTTTGCGGTGACGCAATAATTGGTGCTGACTCACATACTTGCACATACGGTGCACTTGGCGCATTCTCAACAGGTGTTGGTTCAACTGACATGGCTTGTGGAATGGCAACAGGTAAGGCATGGTTTAAGGTTCCTTCTGCAATTAAGTTTGAACTAAAGGGAAAGCTTAACCAGTATGTAACAGGTAAGGATGTAATTCTTCACATTATCGGTATGATTGGTGTTGACGGTGCGCTTTACCGTTCAATGGAATTTACTGGTGAGGGAATGTCAAATCTTTCTGTAAGTGACAGACTTTGTATGGCTAACATGGCAATTGAAGCTGGTGCTAAAAACGGTATATTTGAGGTTGATGACCAGACACTTGAATATGTTAAGGAACGTAGTAACAGAGAACCAGCTGTTTATAAGGCTGACGATGATGCAGAGTATGATGAAACTTACGTTATTAACCTAAATGAAATCAAGCCAACAGTTTCATTCCCACATCTTCCAGAAAATACACATACAGTTGATGAAATTGATGAAATAAAGATTGATCAGGTTGTAATCGGATCATGTACAAACGGACGTATTGAGGATTTACAGCTTGCTGCTGAAATTCTGAAGGGCAAAAAGGTTGCAAAGAATGTAAGAACAATCATTATTCCAGCAACTCAGAAGATTTACCTTGAGGCTATGGAGCAGGGACTTATGAAAATCTTTATCGAGGCTGGAGCAGTTGTTTCAACACCAACTTGCGGCCCTTGTCTTGGTGGATACATGGGTATTCTTGCTGAGGGTGAAAGAGCAGTTGCAACAACAAACAGAAACTTTGTTGGAAGAATGGGACACGTTGAGTCCGAAATATATCTTGCAAGTCCAGCTGTTGCAGCAGCATCGGCTATTGCTGGAAAAATTGCAGAGCCTAAGGAGGTAATGTAAAATGGTATTTGAAGGTAAAGTTATAAAATATGGAGATAACGTTGATACAGATGTTATTATTCCTGCAAGATATTTGAATACAATCGACAAAAAAGAGCTTGCATCACATTGTATGGAAGATATCGACACAACTTTTGCACAGCGTGTAGAAGCCGGCGATATTATGGCAGCAGGTTTTAACTTTGGTTGTGGTTCTTCTCGTGAACACGCTCCTATTGCTATTAAAGAAAGCGGAATTTCACTTGTTATTGCTAAAAGCTTTGCAAGAATTTTTTACAGAAATGCAATTAATATCGGTCTTGCTATACTAGAATGTCCTGAAGCAGCAGAGGCTATTGAAGAAGGTCACCTTGTTGAGGCGGATCTTGATAAGGGCGTTATAACTGACAAAACAACAGGTCAGCAGTTTAAAACAGAGCCATTTCCAGAATTTATTCAGTCTATCATTACAAACGGCGGACTTATTGAATCAATCAAAAACGGCAGCTTTAAATAAGGAGAAGTATACAACATGAATTTTAATATTGCATTGCTTAAAGGCGACGGAATTGGCCCAGAAATCGTGGAAAGTGCCGTTGCAGTTTTAGAAAAAACAGCTGAAAAGTTTGGCCATAATTTCAATTTCACTCCATACCTTATTGGCGGAAGTGCTATTGATGCAACTGGAAAACCGCTTCCAGAAGAAACAGTTGAAGGCTGTCTTGCTAGTGACAGCGTACTGCTAGGCTCAGTAGGCGGCCCTAAGTGGGATACACTTCCTGGTGATTGCCGTCCTGAAAAGGCTCTTTTGGGTATCCGTGCTGCACTTGGTCTTTTTACAAATCTTCGCCCTGCAAAGCTTTATAAGGCTCTAAAGGACGAATGTCCTTTGCGTGCTGATATCGTTGCAAACGGCTTTGATCTTATGATGGTGAGAGAGCTAACAGGCGGTATTTACTTCGGCGAAAGAGGCAGAAGAGAAGGACAATACGGCGAAGAAGCTTATGATACAGAGTGCTACAGCAAGATGGAAGTTGAGCGTATTGCAAGAGTTGCTTTTGAAACAGCAAGAAAAAGAGGAAAGAACGTTATAAGCATTGATAAGGCAAACGTTCTTGAAAGCTCACGTCTTTGGAGAGCAACAGTTCATGAGATCGCTGAGGAATATCCTGATGTAACTTGCACAGATATGCTTGTTGACAATGCGGCTATGCAGCTTGTTAAGAACCCTGCACAGTTCGATGTAGCTGTAACTTCAAATATGTTCGGTGACATTCTTTCTGATGAGTCTTCACAGATTACAGGTTCAATCGGTATGCTTCCATCAGCATCTCTTGGTGTGACTAAGAGAGGTATGTACGAACCAATTCACGGTTCAGCACCTGACATTGCCGGACAGAATAAGGCTAACCCAATTGCAACTATCCTTTCAGCGTCAATGATGCTAAGATATTCATTTGACCTTGATAAGGAAGCTGATGCAATTGAAGAGGCAGTTGATAAGTTCCTAGAAAAGGGTTATAGAACAGCTGATTTAGTTGGAAATACAGGCGTTAAGCCACTTTCAACTACAGAGGTTACAGAAAAGATTTTAGAGCTTCTCTAAAGAGAGCGGAGGCGTTTTAGGCGTGAATAATAAATTACAGGAGCTTCATTTTAAGCTGAATTCACTGGTTATTTTCAGAGATATAATGAACTGTCGAACTATGCAGAGTCTTGAAAGACTTTTAAAAAGCTTTGAGGTGGATGATACTGTAAAGCAAATTCAGTCATACTCCGATTTTGTTTCAAATCTTTATCGTCATAACAATGATTTAAGCTCATATATTCTGACTCTTATATTAGAGGACGAAAATATTTACATGATAAGAAAAGCACATAAACTGGAAATCAGCGAAAAAATGCATGAATGTCTTGTAAATGAGCTTGAATCTCTTCAGATGATAGCGGAAATGACTTCTGCTATGGTGAAAAATAATATTGCGTATGATGGTTTTTTACCTGATTGGGACAATACTCCATATGACTTCACGGAAGAATATAAAAACAGAGTTGATAATATTGAAGTCTTTGGCTATGGTGTTTATGCAAAATATTATATGTTTATTGTCAAGGAAAGCAATATTATTCCTGTTAAATATCCAGATGAAATCAAGCTTTCGCAGCTTATAGGCTATGAAAAACAGCGTCAGCTTATTATCGAAAATACTACGGCACTTATAAGTGGAAAGCCTGCTTCAAATGTTTTGCTGACTGGCGATGCTGGTACAGGTAAATCATCCTCAGTAAAAGCAATTGCAAACGAATTTCGTGATAAGGGATTGCGTATAATAGAAGTACGCAAGGATCAATTGCGTGAGATTCCGCTTATTATTGACAATTTAAGCAAAAATCCACTAAAGTTCATACTTTTCATTGATGATCTTACATTTGCATCGGGTGAAGATGATTTTGGAGCATTAAAGGCAATTCTTGAAGGCTCCGTTTCAGCGAGAGCTGACAATATTGCGATTTATGCAACAAGTAACAGACGTCACTTAGTCAAGGAAAACTTCTCTGACAGAGATGGTGATGATATGCACAGAAACGATACTGTTCAGGAAATCGTTTCGCTATCTGAACGTTTTGGACTAAAAATTGCCTTTTCAAAGCCAAACAAGGAGGAATACCTTGAAATTGTATATGGTCTTGCCGAGCATTATAAGCTTGATATGACTAAGGAAGAGCTTGAAAAGGAGGCTGAACGCTTTGCAATTGGCAGAAGCGGACGTTCAGCAAGAGCTGCAAAGCATTTTATTGATAAAATGCTTACCTGCCACAACACTCTGAACTGATTGAAGTTCAAGAAAATGATAATGCTACACATAGAGAGCAATGCACGCTGCGATAGTTAACGAACGGCGTACATAGCGAAGCAAAAATAGTTTAGGTCAAGCCTTTTTAAAGGCTTGTGGTTTCCAAAGGCAACGCCTTGGTCGCTCGTCGCAACGAGCGAAACGCTTAACGTCTAAAAAACATGTGTAGTATTACCCTAAATGCGATGATGGGAATTTATCCGAATTACGGTTTTACAGAGAGCCGTTTTTGCTGAGATACGGTGAACACGGTTTCGGAATATTATCATCCCAGAGCAGACAGCTGAATCCTGCAGTATGGGTATTAGGCTGCTCCGGTTTTCCCCCGTTATAAGGGAAACGTATTGTCAGATACGATAAAAATATTGCTTTAGGGTGGTATAAGCGGATTGAAAATATCCGTCCTTAAAGCAAAATTTAATGAAATGAGTGTAATAAAAATGCTTACTCTTGATAAAGTTTATCATGCAAGCTATGTGCTGAAGGATGTAATCAGAAAGACGGATCTTATTCATGCTCCGAAGATTAATTCTGAAAGCGAAATTTATCTGAAAACCGAAAATCTACAGATTACTGGTTCTTTTAAAGTCAGAGGTGCATACTATAAGATTTCTCAATTGAGCGACGAGGAAAAGGCTAAGGGCGTTATTGCTTGCTCCGCCGGAAATCATGCTCAGGGAGTTGCCCTTGCTGCCACTAAAAACGGTATCAAATCATTGATTTGCTTGCCTGATGGCGCACCTATCTCCAAGGTTGAGGCAACCAAGAGCTACGGAGCGGACGTTTGCTTAGTCGAAGGCGTTTATGATGATGCATATAACAAAGCAATTGAATTGAGAGATGAAAAGGGCTACACATTTATACATCCCTTTGATGATGAAAATGTAATTGCAGGACAAGGTACTATCGGGCTTGAACTTTTAGAACAGCTGCCAGAAGCTGAGGCTATTATTGTTCCAATCGGTGGAGGCGGTCTTATTTCAGGTCTTGCCTTTGCAATAAAGCAGCTTAATCCCGAAATTAAGATTTACGGAGTTCAGGCAAGCGGTGCACCAAGCATGGTACTGTCGATAGAAAACGGTAAAATCGAGCGTCTGGATGATGTTTCAACAATTGCAGATGGTATTAAGGTTAAAGAGCCTGGCGTAAACACATTTGAGTTTTGCCAGAAATACGTTGATGCAATTGTAACAGTAACTGATGATGAGATTTCATCAGCTATTTTGGCACTGATTGAACAGCATAAGCTTATTGCTGAAGGTGCTGGTGCGGTTGCAGTTGCGGCGGCGATGTTTAATAAGGTGCCAATTAAGGGTAAAAAGACTATCTGTCTGGTTTCAGGCGGAAATATTGATGTAACTATTCTTTCAAGGGTTATAAAAAGAGGACTTCTTAAATCAGGACGTTCTGACACCATAAATATCGAGCTTATGGATAAGCCGGGACAGCTTCGTGATGTTTCGAGAATTATTGCAGAGCTTGGCGGAAACGTTATTGCTATTCACCATGAAAGAGCAAGTGAAAGCACTGATATTAACGGCTGTTATTTGAGAATTGTTCTTGAAACAAGAAACTTTGAGCATATCACAGCTATCAGAAAATCACTTACTGATGGCGGATTTAAAATAGTTGAATAAATAATTGGAGGAATTTACAATGGCAAAAGCAATTCATACACCAGATGCACCAAACGCACTAGGTCCATATTCTCAGGCAATGGTTACAGGCGGACTTGTTTTTACTTCAGGACAGATTGCAATTAATCCTGCAACTAATGAGATTGAGGCACAGGACATTGAAGGGCAGACAACACAGGTTATGAAAAACCTTGAGGCTGTTCTTACTGAAGCAGGTTCTTCATTTGAAAAGGCTGTTAAGACAACTTGCTTTTTAAGAAATATGTCCGATTTTGCGGCTTTTAATAATATTTATGGTGAATACTTCACATCACATCCAGCAAGAAGCTGTGTTGCGGTAAGAGAGCTTCCTAAGAACGTTCTTGTTGAAGTTGAGGTTATTGCAGAGGTTTAAGAAAGATTGCACAAAGTTGTTAAACAGGTTTTGTGCAGTAATGCATTAAAAATGGGCTGTTGCACTAGTGCAACAGCCCATTGATTTTTATATAAATTATATTAGTTGAGAACTTCTAACATATCCTTTGATATATCGAAGGATACTGCATCCTTGCCTTCATAGAAATGAGGAGTATAATAAACAGTTATATTTTCCCATCTTGAATAGAAAGCTAATGGTGTATAGCCTTTCAATGTTTCGCCTGGTTTTATAGTTGAATTAAACATATCTATATCTGTAATCTTTTCTTGAGCTCTAAGCATTGATTCTACACCAGACATAACAGTCACTTGCTCTCCATCCATATATTGAAGATTCAAGTCAAATGAGTTTGCAACGATGTCGGTATCAGTATTATTAGTTATTTCATATACAATTGCTATTACTTTTCTATCGTAATTAAAGATTTCTCCTTCTTTAATTATGCCTATGTCATAAACCTTTTCAAGTTTTATATCAACACCGCCTAGTTGGGCAACTTCTCCCATTTTAGCGGGTGTGGTAGGTAAATTTTCAATAAGATCTTCTTCTTTCACAATTTGTCCTTGAGAATCTTCAAAACCCTCAGCTGCTTGTGAATATTCATTAGAATTATCATAATAAATAACGCTATTGTCAGAACCACTCTTTTTTTCTCCACATCCAACAGAAAATGCTAAACATACTGCTGAGATTGATGCTAATATTTTTCTTGTATTTTTCACAATAATAAATCTCCTTTTATAAATGAATTCCGTTCAATAATAATACAATTATAACATTAAACACATAATTTTGCAACCTGTTTTTTTAAAGTATAATATAAAACAAAAATTGCGAATTATTTCATTTCATAGCAAAAAAATAAACTCCCTGATGAACAGAGAGTTTATTTTATGTATTACTAAGAAAAATTACTCAGCAGCTGGAGCGTCAACAGGACATGCACCTGCACAAGCGCCACAATCAATACATGTATCAGCGTTTACAACGTACTTGCCATCGCCCTCAGAAATAGCTTCAACAGGACATTCAGCAGCACAAGCACCACAATTGATGCATTCATCTGAAATTACATATGCCATTTAAAAAACACCTCCGTTTTTGATGCTTATATGAAATCTTCATATAGCTTTATTATATTGTACCATATTTTCATAAAAAATCAAGTCTTTTTTAATTAGGTTAAAAATAATCTTTATTTTGGAAACGGTTTTTAATTAGTAAAAAAATAATTCATAACATTTGACAAAGTTATGTTTTGGGTGTACTATAGTAATAGATTAAAGCACCATACTTTTACGGAGGTAATAAAATGTATATAGATTTCCATACTCATGCGTTTGCGGATAAAATTGTTAAGAAAGCAATGGAGAGTCTGACGGCAGCATCTGGGCTGAAACCCTACACTGACGGTTCACTTAATGGTCTGAAGGAAAAAATGAAAAGCAGCGGAGTTAATGCAGCGGTATTGCTGCCTATTGCAACTAAACCATCACAGCAGGAAATAATAAATAGCTGGGCTGCTGAAATAAATGGAAAAGATGGTATATATTCTTTTGGCAGTGTACATCCTGATGCAGATGACGCACTTGATTATCTGGAAAAGATCAAGGCGACTGGTCTTCACGGTGTAAAGCTCCACCCTGATTATCAGGACTTTTTTGTAGATGATGAAAAGGCATTTGCGATTTATGAAAAGTGTGAAGAGCTTAATCTTCCTATTTCTTTTCATGCAGGATTTGATGATATTTCCCCTGATTTAATTCATGGAAGACCGGAAGCATTCCTTAAAATTCATGAAAAGTTCCCAGAGCTCACCATGATAATCGCACATCTTGGTGCAATGTACCGTTGGGACGAAGTCGAACATTATCTTGCTGGAGTATCTGGAAATGTTTATTTTGATCTGGCTTTTACAGCGGGAGAAATTGGTGAAAAACAGCTTATGAGAATAATTTCAAAGCATGGTGCTGACAGAATTCTATTAGCAAGTGACTGTCCATGGGATGATCCGAGAAATGAAATTGAGATGGTGAAAAGGTTGCCGCTTAGTAAAACTGAAAAGGAAATGATTTTTTATAAAAATGCACTTCAAATATTAAAAATTGAGCTTTAATTTACAATTAAAGTGTAGTGATAGTTGACCTAAACTAATGTCGCTTTGCTATCGTGTCGGTTAGTTAACTGTCACCTAACTCCCACGCTATCCCCAAAAGTTCCAATGCTTCTTCAATCCCTTGTTCGTCTAAGCCTGAATAGCCTATTACTATACGACTTTCTGGGACAGTATTGCAATCAGTCCAGTAATATTCAGAAATGCCATGCAGCATAATTTGATTTTTTATGGCGGAACTTACAAGATCATGTTCACTCATGTTATTTTTTATATGCATGAGAAAATGAAGCCCTAAATCTGCTCCGCTTATAGCAACTTTATCGTTTCTTTGCCATTTTTCAGCAATACCCAAAAAGATATCACGTCTTTTTCGATAAAGCTTTTTCATACGGCTGATATGCCTGTCAAAAAAACCTTGTTTAATAAATTCAGCCAGTGTAAACTGCTCAAAAACAGGAACTGTACAAGCGTAAAAGCCTAAAGTATCCTTGTATTTTTCAACAAGATGTGGTGGCAAAACCATATAACTGATTCTCATAGATGGGGCAAGAGTTTTGGTAAAAGTATTTACGTAAATCACTTTACCTTTAATATCCATACTTTGAAGGGTTGGAATTGGTTTTCCTGAAAATCTGAATTCACAATCATAATCATCTTCAATTAAATATTTTTCGTCTGATGAATAAAGCATATTCAAGATTTCCTGACGGCGACTCATGGGCATAACCGTTCCAAGTGGAAAATGATGTGAAGGTGCTATATGAAAAATATCAGCATTTTTAAAAACACGACGCACATCAGCACCAAATTCATCCATGGGTATGGATACAATTTTTTCGCAGTTATGACTGAAAATGCGATGTATTTTACCGTATCCTGGATTTTCAAGCCCATAAACCTTTTCGCGTCCTAAAAGCTGAATAATAAGTCCTGTCAAATATTCCGAACCTGCTCCGACAACTATCTGATTCGGGTTAATGCTCATGCCACGAAAGTTTTTAAGATGACTTGCAATTTGCGTTCTCAGCTCCAACGTTCCAAAAGGACTACAGGTATTAAGCAAGTCTTCATTTTTACTGCTCAGGACTTCTCTTGAAAGCTTTGCCCATGATGAAAACGGAAAAAAAGCAGTGTCAGCACGATTTGTGCCGAAATCATATTTATATTTTTTCTTTTGGGGTTCAGAGCCTACCTGAGGTATTTCAGCTGCGTCAGAAATAAGACGTGGCTGAATTTTTTCTGCATAAAAACCACTTCCAGGCTTAGAACGAATATAACCTTCTGCCGTAAGCTGGGAATAAGCATTTTCAACTGTTACAATACTTATTTTAAGATGTGACGCAAGCTCCCTTTTTGATGGAAGCCGCTCCTCGGCTACAATTTCTCCAATCTCTAATGCTTTTCGAATAGCATTATAAAGTTGAATATATAGTGGTGTCTGTAAATCAGAGTCAAGATTAAATGTTAGCATATAAAACCGACCTTATAAAAAATATTAAAATTGGCTATTGAAACAATGTCAATTTGGTATTATTATTATAGCGTACTATAAATTAACAGTCAAGGAGAATAATTATGGAAAACAATCGTTATGAATTGAATAAAGAACTTGCACAGATGCTAAAGGGTGGCGTTATCATGGACGTTACCAATCCAGAACAAGCTGCAATAGCTGAAAAGGCTGGCGCTTGTGCTGTAATGGCTTTGGAAAGAATCCCAGCTGATATTCGTGCAGTAGGCGGCGTTGCCAGAATGAGCGACCCTAAAATGATTAAGGGCATTCAGGATGCTGTTTCAATCCCAGTAATGGCTAAGTGTAGAATTGGCCACTTCGCAGAAGCACAGATTTTACAGGCAATTGAAATTGACTATATCGACGAGAGTGAAGTTCTTTCACCAGCTGATGATAAGTATCACATTGACAAATCAAAGTTCAGCGTTCCTTTCGTTTGTGGTGCAAAGGATCTTGGCGAAGCTCTTAGAAGAATCAGCGAAGGTGCTTCAATGATCAGAACAAAGGGTGAACCTGGAACTGGTGACGTTGTTCAGGCGGTTAGACACATGAGAATGATGCAAGGCGAAATTCGCCGTCTTTCTTCAATGTCAGAGGACGAGCTTTATCAGGCAGCTAAGGATCTACAGGTTGACTATGATCTTGTAAAGTATGTTGCTGCGAACAAGAAACTTCCTGTTGTAAACTTTGCAGCTGGTGGCGTTGCAACTCCTGCTGATGCTGCTTTGATGATGCAGTTAGGCGCAGAGGGCGTTTTCGTTGGTTCAGGAATATTCAAGTCTGGCGATCCAGTTAAGCGTGCAGCAGCTATTGTAAAGGCTGTTACAAACTTTAATGATTACAAGATGATTGCAGAGCTTTCAGAGGATCTTGGCGAGGCTATGGTTGGAATTAACGAACAGGAAATCGCACTACTTATGGCTGAAAGAGGCAAATAATGAAAATCGGAGTACTTGCTCTTCAGGGGGCATTTATAGAACACGAAAAAATACTTGAGTCCTTGGGTGCAGAAGTATTTGAAATAAGACAAAAGCGTGACATTGAGCAGGAAATGGATGCTATCATTCTTCCGGGCGGCGAAAGCACAGTTATGGGTAAGCTTTTAAATGAGCTGGAGCTTATGACACCAATCCGTGAGCTTATAAAGAGTGGTACACCTGTTTTTGGAACTTGTGCTGGTCTTATTTTGCTTGCTGAAACTATTTCCGAAGATGATGCTGTTCACATTGGAACAATGAATATTAAAGCTAAAAGAAATGCCTATGGCAGACAGCTTGGAAGCTTTAATGCAAAGGAGCATTTTGAGGGTATTGGTGAAATACCAATGACATTTATCCGTGCGCCGTACATTGAGGAAATCGGAGATAATGCTGAGGTACTTGCAGTATGTGAAGGGAAAATTGTAGCGGCAAGACAGGGTAGACAGTTTGCAACTGCATTTCATCCAGAGCTTACTAATAATTTCTCGGTTCATAGATATTTCCTGGAGGAAATTTGTAAATAATACATTACTAAAGGGCTGTTGCTATGTTGCGACAGCCTTTTTTGACAGTATTCTTTAAATTTTTGTAGTTGTTGTATAATATTCAAGGCGGTTATTGTGAAAACACAACAAATCTTGTCGAGGAAATAGAATTTTGTTTTGCAACTTGACAAAGACGTGAAAAATTGATATAATTATTATTAGATAATTATGCATTTTCGACAACTAAATGAATGCTGTTGGAAACGTTATTGTGAGATTTTTATTTTGCTCAGTTCGGAGCATTGCTGATAAGGAGGGCGTTTTGCCGTTTGCCAAGAAAATGTGCAGATGGGTTATTACTATAATGAAATGGATATTTCAAGGTTAAGCATTTTATTATTTTTGACGGAAAGGTGGAAAAAAATTGAAAAAAAATAAACTGTCAAAAAGAATACTTTCTTTTTCAGCGGCATTTCTTATTTGCTTTTCTCAGACGGGCGCTGTTTCAGGCGAAACCCCTAATTATGCTATAAATGATGCTGATACAGCAGAACTTACTTTAGAAGCAGTAGATGCTACATTACTTTCGGAGAACGATGAACCACTTTATGTTGTTCAGAATACATATAGCGATTATTATGATCAATATTCTGACGAAGTAAGGCCGGATGCTGAAGTACTTACATGGAGTAAGGATTATGTGGAAACTGAAAATGGGACTTTTTCTGTTGGCAGCTTTGGAAATGAAGTACAGACAAAAGATGATGTGCTTATATGGGATTCAAATGACGGCGATGTAACTTATAATGTTGAAATACCTGACAGTGGTATTTATTGCCTTAATATGTCGTATTATCCTATTGAATCAACAGCAACAACAATTGAATTCGGAATTGAGATTGATGGAAGCTCACCTTATGACACAGCCTCAAGAGTTTCACTCAACAAGGTATGGGTTAATGAAAAAGAAATCACAGAGGATTCAAAGGGCAATCAGATCAGACCATCTCAGATTCAAAAGGGTGAATGGCTGACATCAGACATCAAGGATGTAGATGGCTTGTTCAATGATCCTTTGATATTCTATCTGGAAAAGGGCAGCCATACTGTAACCTTTAAGGGTACAAAGGCAAATCTTGCCGTTGAGTATTTCAAGTTTTATAATCCGCAGGAATTGCCAGATTATGAAGCATATGTGAATTCGACAGGTGTTTCAAGAAGTGAAAATTCTGCAGATGGTGTTATAAGAATTGAAGCAGAAAACGCTGTAAAGAAGTCGGATTCGACACTTTATCCGACAAATGATAACAGTAATTACATGGTTTCACCATCAAGCCCAGTGAATATGCTTTATAACACTATAGGTAAGGGCACTTGGTCAAAGGCTTTGCAGACTATCACTTTTGACGTTCCGAATGAAGAAGTTCCAGAGAACGGCGGATGGTACAGGCTCGGAATTAAGTCAAGACAAAGCGAAATGAGAGGGTTCTACTCTAATCGTCGTATTTATATTGATGGGCAGGTTCTTTGCGAAGAGCTTGATCAGGTGAAGTTCTACTATAATAATGATTGGAATATAGTTACACCGAAAGCAGATAATGGTGAAGATATGTATGTTTATCTTGCTGGCGGGACGAATCATACAATTACTATGGAAGTTATTCCTGGTGAAATCGGTGATTCAATGAGAAAGCTCGATAATATTGTTTTTGAACTCAATAATTATTATCGTCAGATACTTATGATAACTGGCCCTAGTCCTGATAAATATACTGATTATTATGTACATGATAAAATTCCAGGGCTTGTTGATGAACTTGCAAAAATTTCTCAGGAGTTAAAGGACGTTCAGAATAATATTGAAAGTCTGGCAGGCTCGGAGGGTTCAGAGGCAGCTGCACTTGAAAGAATGACGGTTGTTCTTGATCAGTGTGTTTCGAAACCACTAAAAATTCCAAATTATCTTGGACAAATTAAGGATAACGTAACAGCTATTTCATCTTGGATGAGAGATTACAGAAACCAGCCGCTTGAAATTGACTATATCGAGCTTGCGGCTGATAAAAATGATTATGCACCAATTAAGAAAAACTTTTTCAAGTCAATATGGTATAGCATCAGAACATTTATAAATTCCTTCTTTGAGGACTATACTCAGCTTTCTGAGGAAGAGGGCAGTGAAGTTATAAATGTATGGGTAAACCTTGGACGTGATCAGGCACAGGTTGTTAAAAACCTTGTTGAGTCTGAATTCTCACAGCTTTATCCAGATATACCAATAGCCGTAAATCTTGTAGTCGGTGGTGTTGTTGAAGCGACGCTTGCAGATAAAGGCCCTGATGTGGCGCTTTTCTTGGGCGGTGAATTCCCAGTAAACCTTGCAGCAAGAGGACTTCTTGTTGATTGTGCAGAGTTTAGCGATTATGATGATGTTAAATCAAGATTTCAGGAAAATGCATCTGTTAACTATGAATATGACGGCGGTTGCTATGGTGTTCCAGTAAGCCAGATGTGGCCAATGATGTTCTATAGAAAAGATGTATTGTCAGAACTAGGATTTAACTCTGCTCCTGAAACATGGCAGGATCTTATTGATATGCTGCCAGCACTTCAGAGAAATTATATGGGTGTCGGACTTGTTCTTCCACCAGCAAATATTTCTCCTGCAACAGAACTTGGTCATACATTCTCAATGCTTCTGCTTCAAAAGGGTGTTAACTACTATAACCCAGAGCAGACAGTTTCAACCCTTGATTCAATAGAAGGTGTTCAGGCATTTGAAGAATGGACAGATTTTTATACAAAATATGGCTTTGAACAGACCTATGATGCATTCAACAGATTCAGAACGGGTGAATATCCGATTGTAATTCAAAATTACACATTCTACAATCAGCTTTCTGTAGCGTCACCTGAAATTAAGGGCCTTTGGGACTTTACTACAGTTCCTGGTACACTTCAGTCGGACGGAACTATTTCTCATGCTGCAAACTCAAATGGAACAGCGGCGGTTATCTTTAACAAGGTTGCTGACAAGAATGATGCTTGGGAATTTGTGAAATGGTTTACATCAACTGATGTTCAGGTTAAATACGGAACACAGATTGAAGGACTTTTAGGAACGCTCGGCCGTTTTGAAGCTGCTAATACAGAGGCTCTTCAACAGCTTTCATGGTCACAGACAGAGCTTTCAAAGCTTAATGCACAGAGAAATGAGCTTGTTGAGATTCCAGTAATTCCAGCATCGTATGCGACAACAAGAAATATCATGAATGCATTCAGAGAAACTGTAAATAACTATGAAAATCCTAGAGATACACTTATGTGGTACAACAGGGATATCAATGAGGAAATCACGAGAAAACGTGAAAACCTCGGACTTGATGATTAGCGGCTGACAGCTGTAATTCATTTTTCAAAAAAGCCTCCGATAAACTGGAGGTGTTCATAAAAACATAATTAAGGAGGGTTACAATTTGGATTCAGCTGCGATAGGAAAAAGAAGCAAAAAAGAAAGCAGACGTATGACGTGGCTTTCTGTTAAACAAAACAGAGATTGTTATTTAATGCTTCTTCCGTTTATGGCTTTTTTCCTTATATTTACAATAATACCAGTTATTATGTCTGTTCCTATGGGATTCACAGATTTTAACATGGTTCAGTTACCTAAATTCGTTGGACTTTCAAATTTCTATACTCTATTTTTATCTGATAAAATATTTATGAGTTCAATAAGAGTTACACTTGTATTTGCGCTTTTCACAGGCCCGATAAGCTATATTCTGTGCTTTGTACTTGCGTGGCTTATCAACGAACTTCATCCAAAGCTAAAAACAGTTTTCACACTTGTTTTTTATGCACCTTCAATGGCTAACATTTATACAATATGGCAGATTATTTTCAGTGGTGACTCTTACGGTTACATGAATTCAGTTTTGCTTAATTTAGGAATTATTTCATCTCCAGTTCAATGGCTGACGGATGCTAATTCGATACTGGGTGTTACTATCGTCGTTCAGATGTGGGTAAGCCTTGGAGCTGGATTTCTGGCACTAAGAGCCGGTTTCCAGAATATTGACCGATCACAGTATGAAGCAGGCGCAATCGAGGGTATTAAAAATCGTTGGCAGGAGCTTATCTATATAACAATTCCTTCAATGGGGCCACAGCTTATGTTCGCTGCTGTTATGCAGATTGTTGGTTCGTTTACAGCCGGTACTGTTGCACAGAACCTCGTTGGTTTCCCAAGTACAGACTATAAGGCTCATACAATCATGACTCACGCATACGATTATGGCTGGGTCAGATATGAAATGGGTTACGCATCAGCGATTTGTATGGTATTGTTTATAGCCATGTATTTCTGTAACAGGCTGATAAGCAAGGTATTGAGTAGATATATGGATTAGGAGGGAAATAAATGACTGAAGCTAAACGCTTAAAGGCATCAAGCAAGCGTGCTGGAACAAAAATCGGCGGAACTGTCGGCATTTTTACTTTCCTGCTGATTCTTGGTCTTTTTATGGTTTTACCAATTTATCTGGCGATTGTTATGTCTATAAAGCCTGTGCAGGAGCTTTTTATATTCCCGCCTAAGCTTTATGCAATAAGTCCGACACTTGACAATTTCCGTGATATGTTCAGTGTTATGAGCGAGATGTGGGTTCCGTTCTCACGTTATGTTTTTAACAGCGTATTCGTTACTGTTACTGTTACAGTTTCACAATGTATTGTTGCTTCAATGGCTGCGTTTGTTCTTGCAAAATGTCGTTTTCCAGGAAGTAAGGCAATAAACAGCGTTATAGTTATATCACTTCTTTATACAAGTAATGTTATTTATATTATGCAGTATATAGTAATGGCTAAACTCGGTATGATTGACTCTTATTGGGCATTGATTTTACCATCAATTGCCTCACCAATGGGACTGTTCCTTATGCGTCAGTCTATGAGCACAATGCCTGATGCTATGATTGAAGCGGCTAAGGTTGACGGCGCAAACCTTTTTACAATTTGTTGGAAAATCGTTATGCCAAACCAGAAACCAGCACTTATGACTCTGATTATATTTGCATTTCAGGCTGCATGGAATATTCAAGGCGGAACGCTTGTATATAACGAAGCGTTAAAAACACTTCCGACAGTTGTTCAGCAGGCAGCTTTAGCAGGTCTTGCACGAGCAGGTGTTGCGGCAGGAGCGGCAGTGTTTATGCTTGTACCTCCAATTGTAATATTTATGCTGGCGCAGAAAAATGTTATTGAAACCATGGCACATTCCGGTATTAAGGACTAAACCGGCAAAAAGCAGAAAGGAAGAGAAAAAATTATGAGCAAAGGCTTTAAAAGATTTCTTGCGGCTGCATTTGCAGGTGTTCTTATGATTGGCAATACTGCGTCACTAGCAGTATCAGCTGATGAACCTTATGATGTCTATAACTATGACAGATGGGGAGAGCCAATACCTTCTCAGGCAGGCTATATTGCGGATAGAGCCGTTTCGGGTGATGATCTTGGAATAGGTCATTTTAAGGATCCGAGCGACTTATACAAGGATAAAAATAATAATTTCTACATTTCTGATACGGGAAATAACCGTATTGTTATTGTGGATTCGGAATTTAAAAATGTAGTGAAAATTCTTGATACATTTAAATATGAGGACGGAACATCAACTACTTTGAAAAATCCAAAGGGCATATTTGTTTCAGCTGAAAATAATATGCTTTATATTGCTGATAACGATAATGCTAGAATGATCAGATGCGATATTGACGGTAATATAAATCTTGAAATTACAAAACCAACTTCTGAAATCTTTAATCAGGATCTGACATTTTTGCCGCAAAAGGTTCTTGTTGATAAGGCAGGAAACATTTACATTATTTTAAATAATGTAACAAGCGGTGCGGCGATGTTTGACAGCGAAGGAAATTTTAGTGGATATTATGGTGCAAACCGTGTTGAAGCAACATCAGAGGTTTTGGCAAACTATTTCTGGAATGCAGTTTTATCAGACGAAGCGAGAGCTAAGAGAAGAAGAAGTGTTCCAGCAGGATTTTCAAACTTTGACATTGATTCTGACGGATTTATCTACACTTCAACTCAATCAACAACTCAGACAACAGATATCGTAAAAAAGCTTAATCCAGGCGGAAACAATCTCTTTAAGGATTATGAAATGTATATTGGTGACTGGCCGTCGCTAGCAATCAGTTCAAGTACAAAAATTGATAAAACTCAGCTGGTTGATATTGATATTAGTGAGGACGGAATAATAAATTGCCTTGACCTTGCAACAGGACGTGTTTTTCAGTATGATGAGGACTTGTGGCTGATGTTTATTGTTGGTACAAAGGCTGATCAGCTTGGAGGATTTACAAGACCGGTTGCACTTGAAACAATGGAGAGCAATATATACGTTCTTGATCAGACTAAGGCGACTGTTACTATATTTGTTGAAACAGAATTTGGCAAAATAGTTCATGATGCGGTTGGTCTTTATAATGCAGGGTATTATGAGGATGCTCTTGAGCCTTGGTATGAAATTCTCAAAAGAGATGGAAACTATCGTAGAGCTTATATTGGTATTGCGAGCGCAATGCTAAATGAAGGCGAATATAAGACAGCTATGAAATATGCCAAAATGGCTGACGCAGGTGGTATTTATAACAAAGCCTTTGAGGGCTGGCGTTCGGACTTCTTAAAGGAATATTTCGGCTATATCATAGGCGGGCTTGCCATTGTTATAATCGCAGCTTTGGGCGGTAAGAAGATTTATAATAAAAAAAAGGTGACAAAGGAAGGTGATAAATAATGCTGGATCTGACACAAAAACAATTTGTTAAACACGCAGTGTTTCATCCGTTTGGTGGATTTGAGGATTTACGCTGGAAAAAAGCCGGATCTTTGAAATATGCATTTATTATTGTAGCTTTGCTTTTCTTTGCACAAATTGCATATAACCGACTTTATGGGTTTCAGTATTATATCAGCTACGACAAAATGTTTAACATTATTCCTTATATCACCAAAAGCGTTGTTATATTTGCGGCGTGGGTTGTCGGAAACTGGTCTATATGTACTTTGCTTGATGGTGAGGGAAGTATAAAAAACATTTGTGTTTATAGTGCGTATTCGCTTATTCCATATATTGCACAGATATATATCAACACGCTTTTATCTCATGTTTTAGTTAGAGTTGAGTATATATTTATGCAAGCAATAGCAATTATTGGAACAGGGTGGACGGTTTTACTAATGTTTTCAGCAATAAAGGCAGTTCATCAGTATTCGTTCCTGAAAACAGTTTTTGCAATAATTCTGACAATTGCAGCAATGCTTATTATACTCTTCCTATTAGTGCTGTTGCTTTCATTGTTCCAGCAGGTATATGTATTTATATATTCTGTTTATACAGAAATAACTTACAGAATTAAGGTTTAACATATGGATAAAGGCGGTGAAAATTTTAAATGAACAATAAATTAAAAAAGCTTTTAGCCAGTGTTATGGTTCTTGCCTTGATGGCACCTATGGCTTCTGTTTATGCTGATGAGGAGAATCAGGATGCAGGTGATGTTTCGACTGGGGACAGTGCCACTGAAACCGGTGAAGAAGAAACTACTGACGCAGTTGATGCCGACTTTGTTGAGCGTACTGAAGAAGAAGCACTTTCTACAATGGAGCTTGTAGGAGAAAATGACGGCTATCAGTTTTATGCCTGTACCGATGTTTGTGATGAGGCATTGGAAAAAGGTGTAAACCCAAAAGAAAAAGGAAATTTATTTGCGATAAAAAACAAGTCTACAGGATATATTTGGTGGTCCGCACCAGTTAATTCCTATGGCGATCCTAATGCAACAAATTCGTTAAGACGACAGCTTGCTTCTGCACTTGTAATTACTTATGGCATACCACAGGATAGAGCAACAAAAACATTAAGGTCTGCGAACAAGGCAAGTGCAAAGGTTACAAATATTGACGATGGTGTTAAGGTTGTTTATACATTTAAAGATTGTGGTGCAAAAATTCCTGTTGAATATACATTATGCGAGGACTATCTTAACGTTAAAGTGGACGTTGAAAATATTGAAGAAGAAGACATTTCTCCTGCAACAGGAAGTTTGCTGACAACAATAACAGTTCTTAACAGCTTTGGTGCGGCATATAACGACGAAGAAGGAAGCTTTGTTATTCCTGACGGAAGTGGTGCTGAGATTAACTTTAATAACGGGAAAACCACTTCAAAGAGTTATATGTCTAAGGTTTATGGCTCTGATATTTCAGCTGTCCCTGATAAGAAGCCTGCGGTAACACAAAAGGTTTATATGCCTGTTTATGGTATTATAAAGGGACAGCAAAACGGTGCACTCGTTGCAATTGATTCTGGTGATGCTAATGCTACTATTTCAGCAAGTGTCAGCGGACAGTCAAAATGCAGTTATAATCTTTGTGGTTTTACATTTATGCTAAGAGGTTCTGAATCTTACATCATGAATGGTGAAGCAAGTGAATTTACTGTGTTTGAGCATGGTGAAATAAAGACTGACAACATTGAACTCAGATATTATCCGGTTTCTGGGGAAAATGTGACATTTACTGATATTGCGCTGAAGTACAGAGATTACCTTGAAAAGGATAAGGGTATTTCTAAAACTGAAGAATCAGATCCGAATTTATATGTAAATCTTTATGGTGGTGTTGAAAAACAAAAGTCTATTCTTGGTTTTCCAGTCACATTAAAAACTGAAATAACTGGTTTTGAACAGGCACAGGGAATTGTTGAAGAGCTTAAAAATTACGGTGCTGAAAACATGGTTTTAACCTATGACAACTGGACAAATGCCGGAATTTCCGGAAAGGTTGACTATAAGGCAAAGCCTGCAAGTGTTCTGGGTGGAAAAAGTGCTTTTGAAAACTTTACAAATTACCTTAAAGGCAACAACATTTCGCTATATCCTTCTGTAAATAATAAGGGATTTATAAGCGGTCAGGGTTATTTTACATTCACTGACACAACAACCAGAATATCAGGTTCTTATTCAAGATTAATCACATACGACAGAGCCTACAGCGTTCAAAATACATTCCATGATCCAGTTTCATTGCTTTCACCATCTGTATTCAGTGACATTTATACAGATTTGACAGAAAGCTATTCTGAAAAAGGACTTACAGGTGTTTCACTTGGAGAAATGACATCGGCATTATATGGTGATTACGGTAAAAAGACAATTTCCAGAGATAATGCTATGTCTATTATGGAAGAAAGCTATGCTAAGGTTAAAAATGGTGTTGGTTCAATTCTTGCGGATACTGCAAATGCGTATTCATTTGCGAGTGTTGACCATATTACAAATGTTCCGCTTAGTTCAAGTGAATTTGATATTTTTGATGGAGATATTCCGTTTTATCAGGTTGTAATGCATGGACTAAAGCCATATTCAACTAAGGCGATAAATGGAAGCGCAGATTACAAGACGCTGATGCTTAAAGCGCTTGCTACTGGTTCGAATTTCAATTACGATATGCTTTATGAAGAAACTAACGAATTGAAGGACACTGAGCTCGATGCATACTTCTATGCGAATTATAAATATTGGGCAGATGCTGCCGCAAAGGGTTATGAGCTTAGTAAGGCTGTTTTAGGGGATACTGCATCACAACGTATCGTAGATTATACAGAAGAAAATGACATTATAACTACTGCTTATGAAAATGGAACTGTGACGAAAATTAATGTTTCAACGGGTGATATCAATGTTAATGGAAAATCTTATAATCTGAATGATTATTTAGGGGAAGGGGCGCTGAAAGACTAATGAAAATAGCTTACGAAAAACGAAAAAGTCTTTATGGCTATGGATTTATAGCGCTCTGGCTTATCGGAACAGTTTTGTTTTTCATAGTACCGCTGATAAAATCCTTTACTTATTCCTTTAGAAATATTGAAAGAAATGTTTTTGGTGGATTTGTAGGACTTGATAACTATAAAAAAGCTTTTATCGGTGATGAGGTTTACGCTGAAAGACTTGTTACTGTTTTGAAAACAACAGCAATGAAAACACCGTTGATTATTATATTCGCACTTTTTGTTGCAGTTATGCTAAACCAGAAGTTTCGTGGAAGAGGCTTTGCAAGAGCGGTATTTTTCCTGCCGGTTATAATTGCGACAGGCCCAGTTTATAATATTATCACAGGAAATATGGCAACTAGTGGAAACAGTGGTGCCACACAGTTTTCATCAATGTTTGAAACCGACCTTGTTGGCGAACTTCTTGAATTCCTCGGGATTTATGGAATCAGCGACAAGCTGACAATGACTATACAAACGGTTACCACAGATATTTTCGGACTTGTATGGAACGCTGGAATACAAATTCTGATTTTCCTTGCGGCACTGCAAAATATTCCGCCTTCTGCGAAGGAAGCCGCACAAATGGAAGGTGCAACAGCGTGGGAATACTTCTGGAAAATCACATTCCCATATGTTAGTCCAATGATTCTTGCAAATCTGGTATTTACAATTATTGACTCCTTTACTGATCCTAGTAACCTTGTTATGGACAGAGTTCTGACAATGCAAAAAGACTGGCAGTATGGACTTTCAGCCGCAATGGCATGGGCATATTTCGCAATTGTTATTGCAGCGTTGGGAATTATTGTGGCGATTGTAAACAGATTTATTTATTATGAGGTAGATTAAGGAGGGTAGGTAATGGCTGAAGCTATAAAAGATGACAAAGAAGTTGGCAACGGATTAAGCAAAAAAGATGCTAAAAAAATTCGTATGGCTGGAATGAACAAGCATGAAATTGCCTACCTTAGAAGAAAAGCAATTGTTGAAAAGGTCTGGCCGATTTTCAGGTTTTGTATTCTGTTCGGACTTTGCTTTGTAATTCTTTATCCGTTGATTTATATGATAACTTGTGCGTTCAGAGATTCAGGTGATATGAATGATCCGACTGTTATGTGGATTCCGAGAAATCTGACGCTCAAAATTATTAAAGAAACTGCATATGCAATGGATTTCTGGAACACCTTAAAAACGACACTTTTACTTAATATGGGTTGTTCTCTTGTACAGGTTTGTTCATGTGCACTTGCTGGATATGGTTTTGCACGATTTAAATTTAAGGGTAAGGGACTTTTATTTGGAATAGTTGTTTTAATGATATTAGTTCCATCACAGGTTATTGCAATTCCACAGTATCAGCAGTTTAGAAATTTCCTAGGAAATCCAAATTGGAGTCTTATTAATAATCCGCTTTCAATGTACCTTCCTGCTTTAACAGGAAATGGAATACGTTCTGGACTTATGATATTTATTTTCAGACAGTTTTTCACAGGACTTCCAAAGGAGCTTGAGGATGCGGCTTATCTTGATGGATGTGGGCCACTTAGAACTTTTGTACAAATAATGATTCCGAATGCACTTTCATCATTCTTGACGGTATTTTTATTCTCAGTTGTATGGTATTGGAATGATTACTATGTAAGTTCAACATTCTTTACAAGTAATACAACGATTGCACTTATGCTTAAAAACCTTGGTACACAGCTTAATAATACGGTGCTAAAGGATATGGGCGGTGCGGCTGGATTCAGAGAGCAGATAGTATGGATGGAAGCCGGATGTCTGATATCGATTTTGCCAATGCTTGTAATGTATGCTTGCTTGCAGAAGTATTTTACAGAGGGTATCGAACGTTCTGGACTTGTAGGTTAATATTTTAAAGGCTGTTGCAGTGATGTGACAGCCTTTGTTTTTTTGTTGTTTCAGTTTAACTGCCACGCCGAACGGCGAAATAGTTTAGATCAACCCTTTTTAAAGGTTTAACGTGACGTTACTTCCAATCACCGTTCGGCGGACGAAGTTTACTAACCCCGCCGAATGGCGCATAAAAGTTTACTCAATTTTTTCAAAAATTGCGGTTTCCAAAGGCAGAGCCTTGGTCGCTCTCCGCAGAGAGCGAAACGCTTTATCGTTCAAGAGTATTTTTTCTTTGGTTCTTTCTATTTTGCGATAGAAAAAAGAAAGAACATAAAACTTATGAATTTTATAAAATTTAGTTAACTTGCTAGATTTAGTTTTTCTGACTCTTAGGCTTAGTCAACTCGCTAGATTCAGCCTTTCTGACGTTTCAAAATTGTCCCTGTCGGGCATTTTGAAAAATTGGTAGAACTCGACGTCTGTTACTTAGGATTCTTTTTTCACTTGCAAAAAGAATCCTCTTTTTGCATTCGCAAAAATTCACCAGAAAAAATACGCTTTGACGATA
>JAVBRC010000102.1:0-7053 GCA_031548405.1 Oscillospiraceae bacterium
ATAGTCAACTTATTTCGTCGATTACTACCTTTTTCGACAAACTGAAATGCCCTGTTGTAGGGCATTTTTTTATATTTCAGCTATGGATATTTAGATATGCATAATTTATTTGATGGAAAGATTGAAATACGTGATTATTCCGAGATGAAAGAACTGAACTTTCAGCTTAGAAAAATTGGTATAAATATCAATCAGATTGCCAAACGAATAAACGAAACAAACAGTATATATCGTGAAGATATTCGTGACGTTCAGAACAAGCAAGAGGAAATTTGGCAGCTTTTAAAATCTCTTTTATCAAGACTTAAAAAGCTTGAATTAGTGTTGCTCCGCCAACTAAACATTGCCGTCAATATTTGTCAAAAATCAAATTTCTCTGCGTCTTCATCCTCACCATACGCCAGTATGCTTTCGTCTTCATCCTTGATAAATTTGATTTTTGACTGCATCTTTTGGCAATGTTTAATTGGTGGAGCAATATAATTTTTCACGGCTTAACTGTGTGAATTTTCTTCAAAAACAATTTATATTTGAGGAGTGAGATAACGAAATGGCATACACGGAAATTCATCCGATTAAGGTTACATTAGGAAAGGCAATAGATTTATATACAGTAATACTTAAAATGTTAATTTCAGTTGTCAATAAAGTTTGACAAAATTGTATGCAGACTAGCATAATAAATATGTTGTTCAATTATGTGTAATATTTATTATAAAATTACAGATACTATAAAAAGTAAGGAGGTGTTTAAATGGCAAAGGATTCACAGCTTGATCCACAGGAAATAAGAAAAATGAAATCAAAAGGTGGGCCAACAATGGCTGAAAGTGCTCTTGATGGAGAAAGCCGAAACAATAAAAAGCAGTCTGGCAATCGTCACAAATGTGGAGATGATAAAAAGTAATAGCATGGCTAACACGAGGTGAGTACATGACATTTACGGATATATATGTCAATCTAATTAGAATTTTATTATTAGCATTAACAATGTACAAAGTCATTAAAAATGATTTTAAGCTTGTAATACCTGCAATAATTGTATTTGTGCTGACATTTTTAATTTCGATGTTAGAAAAAGTTTTAGAAATTAAAATAGATGCAGTGGGAAGCTTTTTGTATTATACTGTTATATTTATGTCAATATATCTAGGTGGTGGCTTTAAATTTTATAACAAAATTGCTTGTTGGGATAGAATAATACATTGCTTATCAGGAGCAACTTCGGTTAGTTTAGGCGTTGCCCTTTCAACTAATGCGGCAGATCTAAGTAGGTTTAGTATACTTTTTTTCAGCCTGACACTAGCATCTTTTTTTCATGTACTATGGGAAATTGCAGAGTATATAATTGACAGTATTACACATTCAGATCATCAAAGGTGGCAAAAGTACCATAAAAAAACGGTCAATCACAAACCAAATTCAGCAATTCAATCGGCTGGATTGGTAGATACTATGAATGACACTATTGTGTGCATTATCGGTGCATTAACTGCTTGCGTTGTATGGTGGTTTATATTATAACAGAAATCAAGGCAATACCCTTCAAACCATCCTTGAAGATGCTGTGCGGTATTGCCTATATTATTATTATCAAAGGAAGCGATTTATATTAAGGATTTTTTTAAAGGCAGATACTTCAAATGCTGTACTAAAAATAAAACCATCGCATTTATTCCAGCAATCCATAGTAGTAATTGCATGAAAACTGCATCACTTCAAATTATTACTGACAATGATGCTTGTAATATACCATTTGAATTTTCCGATTATAGTGAGAATTTGTCGGCAATAAGACTTGGAAACTGCTTATTTTCAAATAATGGGATTAAAATAAATTTAAAATCAGAAAATGTTATTGCTTTTGGCAGGTTAAAATTTAATAATATTTCGCCAATACAATATGATATTATGGGACCTTTTAAATTTGTACCTTTTATGCAGTGCAGACATAGTGTTTATAGCATGATGCATAGAATTGACGGACAAATTACTGTTAATGGGCAGCAATATATTTTTCAAAATGGACTCGGATATACTGAAGGGGATGAAGGCAGTTCGTTTCCCAAACGATATGTCTGGACTCAATGTGCCGTTAATAATTTATCTATTATGCTATCTATAGCAGACATTCCACTATTAGGATTTAACTTTACTGGTATCATAGGCGTTGTTTTTCTGGATGGAAGGGAATACCGAATAGCGACTTATCTTGGTGCTAAAATCAAACACATTGATGAAAAAACTGCTATTGTAGTACAGGGAAAATATCGTTTGATAGTAACGCTTATCAAAAAAAATCCATACTCCCTTAATTCACCCTATAATGGTAGAATGAGCAGAATAATTCATGAAAGTGCATCTTGCAAGGCTTACTATTGTTTTACTTATAACGGTAGAACAATTTGCGAATTCACAAGCGACAGAGCAAGCTTTGAACATGAGTTTTTTTAATTATTTAAAGCATGAACAGATGAATGAGTCTCAAGCAGTAAAAATACCATAGGTTAAAAAATGAAATGCCCTCAAAAAGTTCCGCAAACTTTTTGAGGGCATTTTAAATTGTTATAGTGTTTTTTATCTTTACATCATATTTTCATATATATTATGTTATATTTATTGTAGAAAAAAATGAGATTTGTTGTAAAATTTATTTAAAAACTATTGCTTTTTGTAAAACAATGTGTTATAATACATGTAAATTCCAAACAATGTTATATAAAAAATGTGAAATAACACATAAGCAGTCGATAAAATAGTAAAATAGTAAAATAGTATCTTGCTTTGTTTATTTATTATATTTATCTTGTGGGGTGAATGTTATGAGTGAATATCCATTTGATGATTCAGATAAACCATATTCGAATACATATGAACACATATATGATATTTGCCGACTTATCAGATTTGCATTGTCGGAAACGGAAATTGAAAATGTTAGTACGGCATTTGTCAACTTGCGAAATCGTGAAAATATTTCCACAGGGAATTCGTTACCATTATTAGTGATAAAAGAACGTTTTCAGCTTAGTGGATTTGATTATATGTGTGTAATGGTTGCGGTTGTGGCTGAATTTGAGGGTGATGGAAAAATGACACCATCATTTGCGTTGGCAGCAAGATATTATCCATTTTTTAATGCTGATGAAGTGTATGCTGCTGCCGATGATAATTCACCATTACGATATTTACTTACAATTGAATCTGATGGTGGAATGTCACGACGGTTTCGTTTAAAAAGCACAGTATATACCTATTTAATCGCTAAATTACCGATAATTGCTAATATAAAGTATGATTTTGATAGCAAAGACTATCCGATAATTTATCCATTGCTACTGGAACGTGCTATTCATTTTTTGTCGAAATCTAAAAATTCCTGTCTTATTTTAGAGGGTGAAAACGGAAGCGGCAGAAGGGTTCTGGCACAGCAAATATGTACGAGTTGTGATAAAAATGCTATTTTTGTTACAGTGGAGCAGGAGAGCGAAATAGCATTTCTTTGCGAAACAGTTACTTTCTTGTCAGTGCTGAATAATAGTATACCTGTAATTTGCGTGGATAATAATTTGAAACTGGCGCTGCAGTTGTTGAATAAGCTGCCAGATTTAATAGATACCGCAATTTTATGCTGTAACAATCAGGATTTACAGACATTGACAATATCGTATCGAATACATTTGCACTTTAAAATATCAAATTTAGAAGAACAAATGAGGTTGACAATCTGGAAGTATTACGCAAAATCTATCACCGCTGAAGAATTGGAGGCAGTAAGTCGTTATCGTTTGTCTGCTAAGCAAATTGCAACAATAAGCTGTTTAAGTGCAACAGCTTCAGGCTCGCTAAACTTAAAATGTGTATCGGAAGAAGTTCGCTTGTTAAATAGTGACAGTGCGGTTGCGAAAATTAGACATCCATTTTATAAGATAGAGGATGTTATTGCAGAAAAAAGCGTGATTGATGCACTTTTGCAGATTGTAAAAACAATGAAGAGCCTGCCAGCTTTGTATCGTAATAAAGGTTTTGGAAAATTGTTCCCTTACGGAAGAGGTGTTGGGGTTTTGTTTCATGGTTCACCAGGAACCGGTAAAACAATGTCGGCTTACGCTTTGGCAATGGAGCTTGGAGTTGATGTGATGAAGGTCGATCTGGCACAGATTGAGGATAAGTATATTGGCGAAACTGAAAAGAGGCTTTCCGAAGTATTTGAAAAAGCAGAGCAAAATAATTGCTTACTATTTTTTGATGAAGCTGACTCCCTTTTTGCAAAGCGTACAGAAGTGACGGATTCACATGATCGCCATTCTAATGGGCAAACTGCACATTTACTGCAAAAGATGGAGGCATATGACGGAATTGTTGTACTTTCAACAAATCTTATCAGTAATATTGATCCCGCTTTTAAACGCAGATTACCATTCGTGGTAGAGTTTTCCCGTCCAGATGAAAAAACACGAGTTATTTTATGGCAAAGATTTATTCCAAAAGAACTTCCACAGGAGGAATTGGATTTTTTGTATCTTGCAAAGGCATTTGAGCTTTCTCCAGCTGAAATAAAGTGGACAGCTTTATCAGCTGCGGTATATGCAGGTTCAATGCCACTTTCAATGGAGCATATTTTAACAGCATTGAGATATGAATACCAAAAGGCAAATCTTACATTTCCTGAGGAGCGATATACGAATATTAAATTATAAGGCAACACCGCACAAAGCCCGCCTGACGGCTTTGCACATATCTTGCTCGCAGATTTTCCGTAATCTTGCACAAAAACTCCTTGACATACGCCAGTATGACTTCGGATTTTTTATACAATCTAACGAAAAATCTGACGTCGCAATATACGCACAATCTTTGTGCGGTATTGCCATAAATAGGGGGTGTTTATTATTAATACTTATCAGAAAAAAGGTAATGGTGAAGTGGAGGGGAAAGAAAATAAAACGGGAATTCCCGACACCATGAAAACGAATTTTGAACGTTCCAGCGGATTATCCTTTGATGATGTCAACGTACACTATAATTCGGATAAACCAGCACAATTGAATGCATATGCTTACGCACAAGGAAGTGATGTATATGTTGGAGCTGGACAAGAAAAGCATCTGCCACATGAGTTGGGTCACGTTGTGCAGCAAAAGAAGGGTGATGTGAAACCAACGGAGCAGGTTGGGGATGTAGCAATTAACAGTGATCGTTCTATGGAAAAAGGGGCAGATAATATTGCTGCACAGGCACAGTCAACAGGTACGACACAGTTAGCTGCTAAGAATGATACTGCTACTATACAGGCACAGTCGCAACCAGTGGCACAGTTGGAAGGTGATGGTTTTGATTGGAATAATTTCTTCTGTGGTGTTGGTGGAACTGCTATTGACAATGTAATTGGTATAGGAACTACTATAGGAACTTCTATTTTTGAAAGGTATAATACAGTAAAAGATAGGGCTAATGATAAGATTGATGCTATATTAGACAAAGCTGATGATGAATATGAAAAGGCAATTGAAATAAGTGAGAATAGCGATGAGCAACCAGCAAATAAGAAAGCTCAACTTGAAAAAATATATAATAAGGTTTCGAGAATGAAAAAGAAGTTAGATACAATGAAGGGCGGAGATATAAAGGAAGCCAAAGCCCAAGTTAATATTGTCTTAGGCAAGATTAATGAATTGATTCAGTCCGCAGCCGCTCCCGCCCCCGCTCCTGACTAACATTAAAATTAAACAAAATGGAGAAAATAAATGAACAGACTTGACAATGCATTATGCAGGATTTTATCTGATTCAATGACAGATATATTACCGAAAGCGGGGCAAATTGGTGTTTGTACACCAAATGATGTCGGGGATGTTTCTTTAGGGCTGTATTTATACAATATCCGTCCTTGCGGAGAAATTGATTTACCACCAGTTGTTCGGAAAGGCTACGGAGTTCAGGAGAGTCCGCCGCAGTTCTTATCCCTTTATTATCTATTTACGGCATACAGCAAGGTTGACGCACCTTATCAGTCAACTGAGGATCATAAAATATTGTTTCGTGCAATGCAGGTAATGAATTCGTTGCCAGTACTTACTGAACGTGAATTAGGGTATTGTCCAAGTGCATATATCAATAAATTACAGGTGAAAATGGTGGATATTCTGCCTGAGGAAATGATTAATATTTGGACGGCACGAAGCACACCTTATCGACTTTCTGTAGCATATAGAATAGCTCCAGTAGAGCTGCAATCATTAAACGCTAAGATGATACCAAGAATTGAACAGACAGATTTCACGGGTATACAGAAGTAATCGAGGTGATTGTTTGAAAGTAGGACTTGTAATTCAATGTATAGATACATTTGAATTTAAACCGCCAAAAGATTTGCTTTGCTTTTATGTGAATGGTGTAAAGACTTCAGCGACAGTTAAAGATAATGGTTTTTATGTTTTGACAAAGGAATTGCCGGTTTCTTTTTCACTTACAATAACCTCTGATACATATATAACTTATGAGCAGAATGTTTTATTACCATATGACGGCATTCTTGCTATAAATTTAATTCGTAAATTTCCACCGTTTCGTAGGTCAGCAATCTGGCTGGAGGTGAAGGCACAAACAAGAATTGTATTAGGATATGGGTATTATTTACTACTTGAACAATGTCAACAGGGTGCAAATAAGATAGTCATCGAAAATCCATTGCGTATGTGTCTGGAAGGCAGAGAGTTTATATTGAGAGATACCACTACTCAACAGGAAGAGTGTATTACAATAGGTGTGGCGATGGATGCAACACTGCAGGTATATCATGTGAAACAATTACAGCATCAATATGAGAGCAGCACAAGCGTTTTGCTTCCGTCATTTATATGTAATAAAAAAGCAACTGTTCCAATTGCGGAACCAATAAAAATGCCAGCGCCAATTTGGCTTTATGGCAAAGATAGCGAGGCGAAACGAATTGATATAAAATGATTATTTGTTCTATATTATGAGCAGTTATGTTGAAGTAACCGAATTTAATGTATGTATAATGCTTGTACATATATTTTTTAAAATTGA
>JAVBRC010000061.1:0-3511 GCA_031548405.1 Oscillospiraceae bacterium
CCATTGGAAGTGTAAATATCAATTCCGCCCCTTGACCATCTTTTCGGTTTTGAGCAAAAATGCTTCCTCCATGTGCCTTTACAATGGATTCACATATTGCTAATCCAAGCCCTATCCCCTGTTTTGCATCAGCGTGTGCTGAATGGGAAGTATAAAAAATCTCAAATATCTTTGGCAAATCCGCCTTTGAAAAACCTGTTCCACTATCATATACAGTAAACTCAGCCATGTTATTATCTTCGCTTTTATTAACGTAAATGCCTATTTCATTTTCTGATGTTGTATGTTTAATTGCATTGTCAAGCAAATTGATTATTACTTGCTTAATTAATTTTGCGTCCATCGGAACAATTAGTAATTCATTAGGTACTTTCACGGATATTTCATAATTCGGAAAATATTTTGAAACATGCCTTACTGCTTCTCCAACAACCTCTTCAACTGCCTCATCCTGCTTTTCAATTCTTAGCTTACCATCCTGTAAACGAGTGAGATTTAATATGTTTTCCACCAGTGCATGAAGCCAGTGAGCATCTTTTTGTATGCTCTGCGCTAAATCAAATCGTGGGTCATCACCAGCAGTCATGTCCATAAGCATTTCAGATGTTCCAATAATTGCAGCAAGTGGTGTGCGTATGTCATGGGATATCGCTCTTAAAAGATTGGCACGATAGCGTTCCTTTACAATTTCTTCTCTTGACTTCATACGCTGTTCAGCAGATCGGAACCTGTCCATTGCAAGAGCAGTACTTTCAATCATCGAACGAAGCAACTTCATTTGCTGTTCATTTAAATCCTTTGCCTCTTCTTTTGGCATTCGAATAACGCCAAGAATGTTTTCTCTGCCATATATCGGCCATGCATAATATCCATCATATTCATCAAATCCAGTACGAAGTGATTCTATGCGGTATTTTATCTTCTCAGCATTATCAATTTCACGCCAAACCTGTTTTTTTTCAGCCAATTGCTGAATAAAGGTTGGTTCTGGCATACCGCTTTCATCAAAGCATATACATGCAGCATTACATGAAAAGCAGTCGCTAATACCATAAACTGCAATACTTGCGATGTCATGAACATCCTTTGCATCAGTCAGATGATTAGTAAGATTGTAAACCGCTTTAGTTTCAGTTTCCTTTTTTTGTGCTTCAGAGGCACTTAGCTTTGCATGAGAAGTAAGTGTACTTGTTATAAGAGCAGTAAAAGTCATTATAATAAATGTGACGATATAATTCGGATCATCTACTGCAAAGGTGAAAATTGGTTCGGCAAAAAAGTAATTAAATAAAAATGTTGCAAATATTGATGCCACAAATCCAAATATAAAGCTTCTGGTAAGCCATGCTGTCATTAATACCGCCAGAAGATAGACTACTACGATATTAGTATCAGGAAAATTAATAAGTTTGAATAAATAACCAATAAATGAGCCAACGATAAAAATTGCTGCAAATAATAAAATTCGCCGTATACTTTCTCTTTGATTATTTTTTTGTTCAGTCATTTCTATATTCACTACTTTCGTTATTAGTTGGATTATGCAACATTATTATAGCACAAAAATATTGTTTCTTCAACGTCGGATGAAAATAAAAAACATCTGTGGAAAACATTAGCTGTCCCACAGATGTAAATTTATAATTATACCAAAAACAAGTCATTAAATATAAAAAATACTTTTAAAGCGTTAATGATTTTCTGTCATCTATCAAATATTTACTAATTTTTTCTATCAACGCTTCTGGGTAAATTGGCTTTGGAAGATGATCATTCATACCAGAGTTCAAACATTTTTCAATATCTTCTTTAAAAACATTAGCGGTCATCGCAACAATTGGTACGCTTTGTGCTTCTTTACAGTTAAGATTTCGTATTGCATTTGTCGCTTCGTACCCGTCCATTACAGGCATATGAATATCCATAAGAATCAAATTATATTTATTTGGTTGATTTTTAAACTTATAGTAAGCAATCTCACCATTTTCAGCAAATTCAATATTTACTTTTGTTTGTTCAAGTAAAGCAGCAACAATTTCGCTATTAATCTCAATATCCTCAGCAATTAAAATAGTATGTTTCTCAAAATCAGGAATTATATATTCATCTCTATCATTATGATTATTTCTTTTTTTAGTATCAAGACACTGATAGATACAGTTTACAATTGCTGACGGAAATAGAGGCTTTGGTACAAATCCATTTGCACCAGCTTCAACCGCTTCACGCTCAATCTCACTCCATAAGTATGCTGAAATCATAATAACAACTAAATCGTTCTTTGCACTTTCTTTAATACGCCTTGTCAGCTCAATACCATCCATTCCCGGCATTTTCCAGTCAACAAAGAAGAAATTATATGGTTTTCCTTCATCAGCTGCCTTTTTAAGCATCTCTAACGCTTGTTCACCGTTTTCGGCAACATCACATGGTAGATTCAATGACTGCATTAGATCGGAAAAATATTCTCTTGTATCAGCAGAATCATCAACAGTCAGAATACGCAGTTCCTCTTTTTTTAGCTTGCCAATCATTTTCTCCTGCTTGGAGGTGCCCATCTTCACCTGAATTGTAAATGTCATTGTTGTGCCTTTATTTAGTTCAGAAGTAATTCCGATGTCCCCACCCATTAAATTAATTATTTTTTTAGAAATAGCAAGACCAAGACCAGTGCCTTCAAATTTTCTAGATTTCCCTCCATCTGCCTGTTCAAAGGCATTAAAAATATTTTCCTGCTGATCTCCTGAAATGCCTATTCCATTATCTATAATCATAAACTGAAGAGTAATCATATCTTCTTCTTGAATAACATTTTTTACATCCAGTTTTATTGTTCCGTTTTCTGGTGTAAATTTAACTGCATTTGAAAGCAAATTCATAAGAACCTGTGATAAGCGCTGCTCATCACTATAAATATAAGTTGGTATGTTCGGATCAATATTAACAATAAGATCGTGATGCTTTTGATCAGAACGGAAGGTAATCATATTTGTTGTATTCACAAGCATATCTTCAAGATTGAATTCTTCAGTAGATATTTCAAATTTATTTGCTTCAATTTTTGACATATCCAATATATCATTAATTACGCCTAGTAAATGTCTTGACGCAGTATCAATTTTATCAAGACAATATTCTTTACGCTCAATTTTCTGTGAATTTTTTGCGATTGATGTCATGCCAATAATTGCATTCATAGGGGTTCGTATTTCGTGGCTCATTCTAGCAAGGAATTCACTCTTTGCAACATTTGCATCTTCAGCTGCTATTTTAGCACTACGTTCCTGTACATTTTTTTCATATTGATCTTCAAGTTTATCAATCATTAAATTATAGCTTTTTGCCATATCACCGAATTCATCGTCACCTTCAATATTACAGCGTACATATTTGCCCTCTGCCGCACCAGAAGAAAATGAATTTTTAAGTATAATAATCGGATTAGTAAACTTCTTAGAAAATCTGAGCGACATTATAACAGCAAGAAATGCAGCCACGGCAATTAATAATA
>JAVBRC010000025.1:0-17731 GCA_031548405.1 Oscillospiraceae bacterium
TATTTAACGACGAAGAAATGGGTAAAATAGCAGGAATAGCGGCAAAGAACAAAGAAATTGCACTTTCTGAAAAAAGTTTGAACGATTTTATAAAAATTTTACTGGATTATCAAAATAATCCTTTAAATAAAAATAAAGACCAGATATCAAATGATGATTTGCTAAATATTATCAAATCTAAAAAGATGAATAAATAAAGCCTTTACTATTGATTAACTTGCTGAATAAATTTTTAGCTAAGTTGATAATACCGGCTTGGAATGGAGCGTTTTTTTTATGCTAATGGACAAAAAAACAACAATTGAAAACCTTATTGAAAAGGGAAAAGCTCGTGGTAAGCTCTCTACAAAAGAAATAACCGATGCGTTGGAAGAGCTTGACTTTGATCTTGACCAAATGGACACGTTTTATGATAACTGTGCCAGCAACAATATTGAAATTGTTGACGATTTTTCAACTGATACTGATTTAAAGATAGGTCTTGACTCAGCAATGAATGACGATCTTGAAATGGCACTTTCAACAGAGGGTATCGCAATTGATGACCCTGTTAAGATTTATCTGAAAGAAATCGGACGTGTTCCGCTACTTAGTGCTGAAGAGGAAATAGAGCTTGCCCAGAGAATGTCACAAGGTGATTCTTACGCAAAAAAACGTCTTTCCGAAGCCAATCTACGTCTTGTTGTTAGTATTGCCAAGAAGTACGTTGGAAGAGGTATGCAGTTCCTCGACCTTATTCAGGAAGGTAACTTAGGTCTTATAAAGGCAGTTGAAAAGTTTGACTACACTAAGGGATTTAAGTTCTCAACATACGCTACATGGTGGATTCGTCAGGCTATTACAAGAGCAATTGCTGATCAGGCAAGAACAATCAGAATTCCAGTTCATATGGTAGAAACTATTACAAAGGTTAAGAAAGTTTCCAGTCAGCTACTTCATGAAAACGGTCATGATCCAACGGCTGAAGAAATTGCAATAAAGCTTGAAATGCCAGTTGAAAGAGTAAGAGAAATCATGAGAATTGCTCAGGATCCTGTTTCTCTTGAAACACCGATTGGTGAAGAGGAAGACAGCCATCTTGGTGACTTCATTCCTGATGATGATGCTCCTGCACCAGCAGAAGCTGCATCACTTATCCTTTTAAAGGAACAGCTTAACGATGTCCTTGCAACACTTACAGACCGTGAGGCTAAGGTTCTGAAGCTCAGATTTGGGCTTGAGGACGGACGTTCAAGAACTCTTGAAGAAGTAGGCAAGGAATTTGATGTTACTCGTGAGCGTATCAGACAAATCGAGGCTAAGGCTCTTAGAAAGCTAAGACACCCAAGTAGAAGTAAAAAGGTCAAAGATTTTCTTGACTAATCTTTGGCAATACATAGAAAAGGCTGTTGCGTATGCAACAGCCTTTGGTTTGTCTAAAAAGCGTAATTCTAACTTTTGAATTTTATTTTACAAAAGCTTTTAGTTATTCTGACGTTTCAAAACTTCCCCCACTATCGTGCGTTTTGAAAGGCTGATAGAACTCGACGTAAGCATACTAAGTATTCTTGTTAACTAAAGAGTCACACTGCTAACCAAACCGTTTTTCAAATTTTCCACATATTGAATCAACGCCACTAAATGAAACAAATGCATTTTTATCGTTTTTATTTACATAATCCGAAAGTAAAACCGATTCATATTTAGAAATAACAGCATAAACAACGATATATTTTTTACCCGAATAAGCTCCCCTACCCTCAATAATTGTCGCCGTCCTGTCAAAAATTTCAGTTATTTCCCTGATTATATCGGTTTTATCAGTTATAATAACAGCCTCAACAAGTATGTTTTGCTCGTGGTATCGGTCAGTAATCAACGAAGAAATAACAACAAAAATCAGAGAATAAATGACAACTGTCATATCGTACATAAAAATACAAAATGCAAAAACTATGGTATTAATAACTATAGAAATCTTCCCGACACTCATTTTACTGTTGTTTTTAGTAATATAAACTCCAAGAATGTCCTGTCCGCCGCTAGATGCGCCCTCCGTCAGCATAAGCCCTACACCATAACCAGTTACAATTCCCCCAATAACTGCCCCTGTTAGGGCGTCAATATGAAAAAGATTTTCAGGAAATTTTATAAAGGTCATAAAAAATGTCTGAGCAGTAACACAAATAATAGTTTTAACAAAAAAACTTCGGCTAATTGAGCGATAAGCAATAAAAAATAGAGGTATATTAATAATATAATATAAAATACCAGCAATATCAATGTCTTTAAACGGAAAATCAAGATAATTAACAAGCAAGGTTCTTATGATTTGCCCCACGCCAAGAAATCCACCACTAAAAAATCCAAGTGGAACAACGAAAAGATTAATTCCAAGAGCGTAAATCAAAGCACCGAAGATAGATATCAAAGTGCTTTTAAAATGATGCTTCGAGATTTTTTTCATGTTGAGCATCTCCTTACATTACTTTATGATAAATATTATCAGCATAAATTATTGTATGCAAGAATCAGAAAAAAACACCAATCAAATATTAAGTAATAATTTAAGGAATCACTGATTAAATCAAAGCTATATTGAACGTTATATGAATCATCGTTTAATAAATTTCTGCAATATCAGAAAGTGCAATATGATAATTAGAAAATTTCTCATTATGGTAAGAGGTTGAAGGTGAATGAAGACTTGCATTTCCGTTACCAGAATTGCAAAACGGGAACTTCAAAGAATAAATCTTACCACCATTTTCAGGAGAATCTGCAATAAAAATATTCCCCTCATATGTCTGGCAAAAACGTCCCACAACAAGTAAATCAAGGTTAGAAGAATCACTTTCATAAAGCTTATTAAAATCGCTCAAAACCTTATCCTCATTTTTCTCAGTTTTACCAGAATCTTTTCCCGTCGAAACAGTTAATGAAATATAATCGACATTTTTTTCCGCAAAAAAAATAATTGAGCCGCAATCCGGATTGCTTCGCTTAGCCAGAATAGTCAATGAAAGCAAACAAGACATAAGCCTTTCCTTATCGGCTTTAATATATAGTCCCTGATCAGCCTTTAGCGAAATATCAATCTGTCCATAAAGTATTTCACTACATATATCTGTAAATTCCTCCAAAACAAATGTCAGGTTAACAACTGAAGGTGGTGAAGAATTTTCTAGATATTTTGTAAGCTCAGTAGTATTTAGAATTGTTTTCAGTAGTTTATAGCAATTGCCGTTAGTAATATCATAATATTTACTATCCCCCAAAATCCCTAGCTCATAAAGCTCGCTTTGAACGGAACTGGAGGCAATTGAAATCCCCATAACAGATTCACGAATTTGTGCGGCCTGATTAAGAAGCATTTCACGAACTGATTTAGTTTTTATAAACGAGAACATAACGTCATCCTGGCTCATCTGCATAACATAAATTGACAATTCAGGAAAATTAATTACCCGTGTAGAGAATTCGAGTTCATTATGTCTAAAAAAATATTCTTTACTTTCAAGTGGGAGTGTTTCGCTTTCAAAGAAAGTTTTAAGAGTTACGCCTTTTAAAAAATTTTCAGATTCATTTTTATTGCACCATAATATTTCAAGTTCATAATTTAATATGAACACATTTTCTGACGAATGTGAAAAAAGATTTTTTAATAGCTCCAGATTATTTTCCATTAAAGCCCTCCTTGGATATGTTGTAATTATTTATGCGGTTTAATACAATTATACATCATAAATATTAATAAATAAAAACAAAACGATTAAAATACAAAAAAAGATATAATACAATATTTCTTATAATAATCACTATAGTATCATTATACTACATAAACATGAAAAAATTAAGAACAAAACAGTTAAAAGTAAAACGAATTGTGAAAAATATACAATATTCAAGTGATATTTTGTCTAAAATTAGTTCTATCCATATTTTAATAAATAAATCTGGTTATTTTTTTGTCAAAGTACTTGAAATAATTTCAAAAGTGGTGTACAATAATGATATAAAAATATAGGAGGTAATTTTCCAATGTCAGTAAAAGTTGCTATTAATGGTTTTGGCCGTATAGGTCGTCTTGCATTCAGACAGATGTTTGGTGCTGAAGGTTATGAGGTTGTTGCTATCAACGATCTAACAAGCCCAACAATGTTGGCTCATCTTCTAAAGTATGATTCAGCACAGGGTAGATACAATCATGAGGTTGTAGCTGGTGATGATTCAATCACAGTTGATGGAAACACAGTTAAGATTTATGCAGAGCGTGACGCTAAGAATCTCCCTTGGGGCGAAATCGGCGTTGACGTTGTTCTTGAATGTACAGGTTTCTATGTATCAAAGGACAAGTCTCAGGCTCATATCGATGCAGGTGCTAAGAAGGTAGTTATTTCAGCTCCAGCTGGTAACGATCTTCCAACAGTTGTTTTCGGTGTTAACGAAAATATTCTAAAGGCTGACGATACAATTATTTCAGCTGCTTCATGTACAACTAACTGCCTAGCTCCAATGGCTAAGGCTCTTAATGACTACGCTCCAATCCAGAGCGGTATCATGGCTACAATCCATGCTTACACAGGTGATCAGATGACTCTTGATGGTCCTCATCCAAAGGGTGACCTAAGAAGAGCTAGAGCTGCTGCTGCTAACATCGTACCTAACTCAACTGGTGCGGCTAAGGCAATCGGTCTAGTTATTCCAGAACTTGATGGCAAGCTAATCGGTTCTGCACAGAGAGTTCCTGTTCCAACAGGTTCAACAACAATCCTAACAGCTGTTGTTAAGGGTACAGACGTTACTAAGGACGGCATCAATGCTGCAATGAAGGCTGCTGCTTCAGCTTCTTTCGGTTACAACACTGATGAAATCGTTTCTTCAGATATCGTTGGTATCACTTATGGTTCATTGTTTGACGCAACTCAGACAATGGTATCAAAGATCACTGATGATCTATATGAAGTTCAGGTTGTTTCATGGTATGACAACGAGAACTCATACACAAGCCAGATGGTTAGAACAATCAAGTATTTCGCTGAATTGGCTTAATCATAATAGCTTAATATTTTTAAAGGCGACTCTTTTTAGAGTCGCCTTTTTGTGTGTTTTTACTAAGTTAAATGGAATAATTTGTGTAATAATCCAAACGTATAATTAAATTGCAACAATCATGCTTATTTCTGACACTAATAATTTAGAGTATCACAAAAACATATAAATATCAGAAAGGATGATTGTTATGAAACTTTTAAAAACAATCATATCAATTTTTTCAGTACTAGCATTAAGCACAGCTCCATTTTCCGTTTCAGCAGAAAACATGACGATACTTAATGATGAAGAAATTAAGGGTGTTATATCAGCTATTGAAAAAGAAAATAAGATTGTTAATGATGTTGCAGAATTTTCTGTTAAAACAGAGCCAGATGGTATCTCTCCAATTGATTTAGTGATAACTGGTTATAACCCTGAAAAAGGATACAAAACCTATGCGCTCGAAAATTTTATTATCACAGAATATAAAAACAAACGTGATTTTAAATTTCTTATAAATAATGAATGTCATATTCAGATACCTGCTGATGGAAAATCTTTAACGATTAGTCTTGAGGAAACTGGTGAATATATTATTAGCAAAACAAGATTTAGTGAAGATAAATTTGATTTCAAATTAATAACTGAAGAAGTTTTGAAAAATATTGACGAAGAAATTGTAACTGTAATTAATGCAGAATCATTTCTTTATAACATGAACATAATTTATGTTGAAACTAGTGAAAACGAATACGCTATTCCTTATTTTGATGAGCGTATGAATGGTGAATATGGTGGTTACGGCGACAGATTAATTAGCGGTACAATTTATTCTGTTGCAGAATTTATGGACAAAATGGATCAAATTTATGATGAAGAATATCTTTTCGCCCACGGTGATGAAGATGGGGGAGTTCCTCTCAAAGCCTATACTCCTTACGTTCCTTCATTTTCTGAAAACGTTGCGGCACAATCCAAAAATATTTCTGTAAAAGATGGCTCGGATACTTTTAAATTTATTGTAGCTGGGGTTGGTGTTGGAATTTCTGTGGTTTTTCTGGCGACAATCGTTATTTTAAAGAAGAAAAGTAAATAATATTGTTTTAATTCTTATCTTTTGTCTATAATCGCTAAGTTTTAAGTTAATATTTGTAATATATAACATAGTTATATATTTTATATTGACATTATAATGCTATGTTGCTATAATAACATCAAACAATAAGTTGATAAATTTATTCAATACTGACAAATAAGAAAGGACGTAGTAATTATGAAATTCAAAAGAGTTTTACAAGGATGCTTAATATCAATTCTCCTAGGGTCGATTTTTACAATGAATGTATCTGCATTAACCGTTTATCAAGTATATTTTACTGGGTATATGCAACGCAACACTAATTGGTGTTGGGTAGCGTCAGCCGAAACTAGTGCAAAACATATGACAAGCTCACAGCATGACCAATACAGCACTGTATACTATTTAAAAGGTACAAACACTAATCCTTACCCTAATGTTGGTGGAACTGTAGTTGATATAGCAAAGGCTGCGAATTATATTTCTGGAAACAAATATTCATATGTTGGAATTAACTCCATTAAAACTTATTTTTCCCTTGCTGCTCAATTAGATTCCAATAAAATACCGATTGCTACCGCCTTTGCTTCTAATGGTACTGGTCACGCCACACCAATTGTTGGAATTTACATTTATAATGATTTGTCAGTTGGAATAGGATATTATAATCCTGCTAATGGAAAAACTGATTCGTGTACATTTAATCAATTTAGTAATGGTTCCTATAACGGAAGAAGTTATACAGGAACTTGTTATATAGAATAAGGAGGCATTTTTATGAAACTTAAAAAAACAATCATATCAATTTTTTCAGTACTAACACTAAGTTTAACATCATTCTCCGTTTCAGCAGAAAACATGACGATACTTAATGATGAAGAAATTAAGGGTGTTATATCAGCTATTGAAAAAGAAAATGCTCTTATTGCTCAGGGGGTTGAATATTCAATTGTTACAGATCCAGATGTTGAAGATGTTGACATCAATGCTTTTTTGTCGATAAATGGTTACGATATTGAAAAAGCATATAAAACATATACAATTGAAGAGCTGATTATTACAAAATATAAAGAAACCTCAGATTTCAAAACTCTAGTAACTGAAGATCTCCGCTTTAAAATACCCGCCGAAGGAAAACTGGCGATAATCACCAATCGTGAAAATGAAGGCTATAAAGTTATAGGAAAAGTTCACTCTGACGATATGCCAGATTATAAATCAATAACTGAAGAAATTTTTAAAAACATTAATGAGGAAATTATTACTGTAATTAATGCAGAATCATTTCTTTATAACATGAACATAATTTATGTTGAAACTAAAGAAAATGAATATGCTGCTCCCTTTTTTGACGAGCTTTTGAGTGACAGCTATGGTGACAGATTAGTTAACGGAACAATTTATTCCGTTGCAGAATTTATGGATAGAATGGATCAGATTTATGATGAAGAAAATTTTGCAAAGCAAGCATATGATGAAAATGGTGAACCACTTTGTGGCGGAGTTCCTCTCAAAGCCTACGCACCTTACGTTCCTTCATTTTCTGAAAACGTTGCGGCACAATCCAAAAATATTTCTGTAAAAGATGGCTCGGATACTTTTAAATTTATTGTAGTTGGGGTTGGCGTTGGGATTTCTGTGATTTTTCTGGCGACATTTATAATCTTAACTAAAAAGAAAAAACCTGAGAAATAAATCTCAGGTTTTTTTGACCAAGCCGATAAGCCGGGTTTTGTCGTGTGCGACAATTTATCTAGGCTTTAGGTTGCCCTAAAGCTCAAGCCGTCATTACTCTTAAATCCACCGAGCAGGTGTTGACTTAAAAGTACCAATAGACGTTGCATCGGATAGGGTTTACACGGCAATACACTCTCATGTATTCCGGTGAGCTCTTACCTCACCTTTCCACCCTTACCCATAATAAATTATGGGCGGTATATTTCTGTTGCACTAGCCCTAAAGTCGCCTTCGGCTGCTGTTAGCAGTTATCCCGCTCTGTGATGCCCGGACTTTCCTCGTGAACTAAAGCGTCCCCGCTGCCGCATAGCTTGCTCTAGTATATTTTATATTATTTTTTTTATTTTGTCAAGTAGTGTGTGTGGATTTTCGATGTTCGGCATTGTTTATTTTGCGGTAACCACAGCGAAGCGAAAATAGTTTAGGTCAACCCTTTTTAAAGGGGCAGCGTGACGCTGCACCCAATCGCCGTTCGGCGGGGAGAGTTGACTTGCGGCACATTAGCGAAGCGACATCAAAAGTTTACTCAATTTTTTCAAAAATTGCGGTTTCCAAAGGCAGAGCCTTGGTCGCTCCGCAGAGCGAAATCTTCCAGCCTTAGAAGAGCATTAAGCATTTCGCCCACTGCGGTGGGCGACAAGGACTCCGTCCCTTGACCCTGCAACCCTTTAAAAAGGGTTGACCTAAACTATGCGACATTCGTCGAGATTAGTTAACTTGCCCGCCGAACGGCGATTGTTACCTTATTTTTCACAATCACCTTGAAATTTTATTCAAAATGTGCTAAAATAAAATTATCTAATATTTTTTTAATTATAAGGGGGACTAAGCATGAGCTTACTGAAAAAATTGTCAGCAGCAGCTATGAGTGTATGCACAGCTGCATTGTACCTGACATCTCCGCTTTCAACGTTCACACAGAGCGTTTCAGCGGCAGAAGATTACGAAAACTTCGCTAAGGCTTTGCAGTATTCAATCTATTTTTATGATTCGAATATGTGCGGAACTGAGGCAGAAGAAAACTCACGTTTTGCATGGAGAGGTGATTGTCATACCTATGATTCACAGCTTCCACTGAATACGGAATACACAAACCTTTCAGCAAGTTTTATTTCACAGAATAAAGCAATCCTTGACCCTGACGGCGATGGCTATGTAGACGTTGCGGGCGGATACCATGACGCTGGTGACCACGTTAAATTCGGTATGCCAGAAGCGTATTCAGGTTCAACACTTGGCTGGGGATACTACGAATTCAGAGATGCATATGTAAAAACAGCACAGGATGATCATATTGAAACGGTACTACGCTATTTTAATGATTACTTCATGAAATGTACATTCCGTAATTCAAGCGGAGATGTTGTTGCGTTTTGTTATCAGGTTGGCGAGGGCGAGCTTGACCATGCGGTGTGGAATTCACCAGAAATTGATGATATGAAAAGAATGGGCTTTTTCCTTACAGCTGATAAGCCGCAGACTGATTATGTTGTTGCAACAGCTGCATCACTTGCAGTAAACTATCTCAATTTCAAGGATACAGACGCTAAATATGCCAACGAATGTCTTGACTATGCAAAGGCGCTCTTTAAGTTTGCACAGACAAACAAGAAGGAGTTAAGTGACAACGCTGACGGCCCACGAGCATTTTATATGTCTTCAAAGTGGGAAGATGATTACTGCTGGGCAGGAATGTGGCTTTATAAAGCAACAGGCGATATAACTTATCTTGATGAGGCACTAGGAGTCTTAAAAAATGACTACTACGCTCCCCCAACCTATGTTCACTGCTGGAATGATATGTGGACAGGTGCAATGAGCCTTATAGCATCTTGTAACGATGCTGACAATACAATTCTTGACAGATACAGAAAAATAAGCGGAAAGAATGAATATGAGATTAAGGACTTCTGGAGCCAGCTTGAAAAGCAGGTTCAAAACTGTATAAGCGGCAGTCTTGGAACTCTTTCTCCACAGGGATACTTCTTTTTAAGTACATGGGGTTCTGCAAGATACAACACTGCTGCACAGCTTTCAGCATTAGTTTACGACAAGTATAACAATAATGGTAAACCATCTAAATACAGTGACTGGGCAAAGGGACAGATGGAGTATCTTCTTGGTAACAACACAGCTGGAACTTCATATGTTGTTGGATTTAATGAGAATTCTGCTAAATTCCCACATCACAGAGCAGCTTCAGGACTGACAATGGCAGAAGATACAAGAGATCAGAAACACGTTCTTTACGGTGCATTAGTCGGTGGGCCAGATGCAAGTGATCATCATAATGATACAACTGCTGACTGGATTTACAATGAGGTTACAATTGACTATAACGCTGCGTTTGTCGGAGCTTGTGCAGGACTTTATGAATTTTACGGAAACGATTCAATGCAGGTAACACCAGATTTCCCAATCCCTGATAAGAACAGCGGTGGTGGAGAAGAAAGCGGCGGAAATGATTACTGGGTTGAAGGTATTGTTTCAAACAATATTCAAAATGGTGGTATCGGATGTACAAACCTTTCAATGTATGTATACACAGACTCTAACAAAGCATTAAAGGACGTTTCTGTCAGATATTATTTTGATACTGCTGGAATGAGCAGCGTTTCGGCACTTGAATTCAGAGAAACTTATGACCAGACAAGTACAGAAACTGATTTTGATGGTGTTTTAACAGGGCCAAAGCTTTATAAAGATTCTATTTATTATATTGAAGTCACATGGAACGGATATACAATTGCAAATTCCAACAAGAAGTATCAGCTTCAGATAGGTGCATGGAGTACTCCTTGGGACGTAACAGACGACTGGAGTATGCAAGGAATGCTTGAAGTTCCTAATAGTTCATATGATGGTTACAGTGGTTCAATGCAGAAAGCTCCTAACATCTGTGTATACTCAGGCGGTGTTCTGATTGGCGGAACTGAGCCAGATGGTACAACTCCTAACGTTAGTGGTGGCGCTGGCGATATAAATAAGGATGGAAATGTTAATGTTGCTGACCTTGTTATTTTGCAGAAATATCTTGTAAATAAGGCGGTTACAATAGCTGATAAGAGCGCAATGGATGTTGATAAGAATAGTAGTGTCAACGTATTTGATGCAACATTGCTTAGAAAAATGATTATCAATTCATAAAATAAAAGGGTGCATGAATTTGCACCCTTTTATTATTTATAAACATAATGAATCGCCGTTCGGCGGTGATAGTCAACTTATTTCCATGTTGCAACTACAACAATTTTACTACCTGATAGAAGTGCTGGAACAGTAAAGCTTTCACCCGGCTGATAAATACTGCCATTATACTTCCAACCAGCAAATGTTTTGCCAGCATATTCAAATTCACATTCAGGTAATACAAAGTCTTCTGCATATTTTGCTTTAAGTGTTAACTTATCTGTTAATTTTCCATTGTTTGCAGAGATGTTTACGTTATACTCAGCAGGTCCCCAAACAGCTTCAAAATTAACATCAGCTTCTGGAACTTTAATTGCAGAACTTGGGAAGTATGTAACGCCGTCATAAGATGACAACCAGCCAATTATAGTATATCCAGGACGTGAAAAACGTTCCGAATCAGCCAAGAAAAACTGGCAATTTTCTGCTGACATTACATAAACATAATTATTACCGTTTATATCGTCATAATCGCCAGCAGTATAGCTCATTTTACAATATCTACACCAGATTGGCTCTAGCACAACATCGTTTGCAGGCATCTGAAAAGTATCTCCACCAAGATAAACCTCACCATTATATGTCCAACCAGTATTTATATAATTCTCTCTTTCAAGACCAGCTGGAGCAATTTTAAAATTTGATTTATAAACTCTCTCCACAGCATCTAATACAGAAGGATCTTTATAACCATCTACGCCATAACCATCAAAATTATAAGTAAGTGTAAAACGTCTTGTGCTTGCTTCGGATTTGTTTATAAGAAATTTTGAAACATCCTTATAATCTTTATTAGTGAAAACTCCAGTTTCTGTTATCAGATCACGTCGGATTTTAATTGTTTCGAAAATACTATATTCACTGATTGGTGAAATTGGTTCTGTAGGTTCTTCTTCATCGTCAGAAGATTCTGTAGGTTCTTCTTCATCATCAGTAGATTCTGTAGGTTCTTCGCTAGTTTCATCACCTTCTGTAATGTTATATGTAGGTTCCTCAGCGATTACTGGCATTGCAAATAGAGAAGCTGAAATAATGATTGCCATTGACAAAGCAAATAGTTTTTTGAATAAATTCATCATAATTCCTTTCATTTAAAACAATTTCTTTCTTCTGAATATTCATAACCAATAAACTTAAGTTTTTCGGCTATGGTTTCTTTAGTTATATTATAATCTTCGCACAAATCATCAAGATCTTTGTATTTATCACGAAGCATGGTATTAATATAACTTAATAATATTACCGGATCCTGCGGTAAATTCATAACATCCCTCCAGACATAATTATACATTATATGAATTATCCTTATTTTACAGCATTTTAGATAAAATGTCAATACATTTTTGAACTTTTTTCATAAAAAACGTTTTTTTTCAAAAATAGTGTTGACATATCACTTGAACTGTGATATACTGTAATAGTCGCAGGGAGAGATTACAACAAACAAACGAAAGCGATGCAAATATGCGGGTGTGGTGAAATTGGCAGACACGCCAGATTTAGGTTCTGGTGCCGAGAGGTGTGCAGGTTCAAGTCCTGTCACCCGTACCAAAAGACATGATATTAAATATCATGTCTTTTTTGTTTTTAGTACAACAAAATAAAAATAATTCAGGTCAAGCCTTTTTAGCTTGACCTGCTTTTTATAAATTTAATGAACGGGGTATTAAAATTTATTCGTAATCAGATTTTTTCAAATTATCCAGAACTATCAGCTACGATTTAATCATAATCCCCTAATTCTCAAACACTTCTTCAGTTTCATCTCCCAAAGCAAGTCCTACTACATTAGAATCTGAAGTCAATTGGTCTTCGTATTCTTTTACCGGATAAATATATCGATTTACAATAATAGCAAAGATTATTCCTATTAAAGTGAAAAACAATACAACTGAAAGAAGATACTCGATTATCTCAGTGTAACTTTTATCCGAACCATAAAATGCCGAGGTAACTTTAAGCAAGATAATGCAGGTAATACTCATTGCAGCGTTTGCACGAGTAGCGTTACATCCATATATCCCTAAAAATATCGCAATCATTATGATTACAAATTCAAGCTGTGAATACTTTTCTGGAATATAACTTGAAATCCAAAGTGAAGCTAGTCCTAAAAGACCTCCATAAACTGTACCTAAAAAAAGAAAAACACCAGTTTTCAAAGATTCTGAGTGTGATTGTTTCATGCACAGAACTGACGCTACGCCACAAAAAAATATAGCTTCCTTGCTTCCAATTATGTATGAAAAAGCAACACAAAATACAATGCATATTGCAGTTTTTATATTTCTTAAACCTAGTTTAAATTTCCCCATTACTTTTTATCAACTTCTTTCTGATATCCTCTTTAATTTGACACTTCTTCTGATTTATATGGGAAAATAAATCTATTAATAATCAAAGCGACAATTACTCCGATCAGAGTAAACAAAACACGATAAAAAACATATCTCAACGCATTATGTGCCATTGAATTCCCATCATAATTAGCAGTGACATTTAAAAGAACAATACAGCTGATTGAAGTTGCCTCATTCATTTTCAATAGATTGCAAAAATAAATTGAAACTAATGCCGCCAACGCAATAACAATCATATCAGTTCCACTAGAATATTTCGGAACGTGTGTACCTAAAATTATAGTTACAAATCCTAGCATTCCACCAAATACCGTACCAATACATCGATTCATTCCCATTTTAAGCGAATCACGGCTTGTATGCTGCATACATATAACGCTGGCTACACCACCGAAAAATATTAGGTCACGATTGTTAATCAGATAGGAAATTAAAACGCAAACAGCAACCGCAATGGTGCTTTTTATTGTTCTAAGCCCTATTTTTAAATTTAAATTCATATTTCAAAAACCCAACTCCCTCTGTAATATTAAAGTGATATTATTGCTCCACCAATTAAACATTGACAAATATTGACGGCAATGTTTAGTTGGCGGAGCAATATATAAACTTTAGGACAACACCATATAAAGCGCCATACAACATTACCTTTAATTCATATACTTACAGGCAATGCCACACAAAATCATCTAGTAGCTTTGACGTTTCTTACCAGCATATTTTCCGTAATCTCGCACAAAAATCCCTTAACATACATCAGTATGCCTTCGGAATTTTCATACAATATTCATTCGGTATTACATATATATTATAACAGATTTTTTTCACTTTAGCAAGTAGCAAGATAAATCGGAGGTCAGTTAACTCTCATTGCCGAGTAAAAAAAATTTCATTTATTTTTAAAAACATGCTTGACAAATGAAAAAAAATATTGTATAATTAGTAGGCAGTATTGGAGAAGTGTCCGAGCGGTTTAAGGAGCTGGTCTTGAAAACCAGTGATCCTGAAAGGGACCGTGGGTTCGAATCCCACCTTCTCCGCCAAAAAGCACAACGTTGTTTTAACAATGTTGTGCTTTTTTTATGCGGTATTGCCTTAAGTATATTTTAGATGGTACAGGACACTTGCACTGTTCGTCGGATGAAGTTGACTATCCCCGACGAATGTCACTTGACTATATTAAAAAAATTGTAATTTTTCTGATATAAAAAAGAATATCAGAAAAAATACTTGCATTATTACAGTAAAAATAGTATAATAATAGAGTTAAAGATTAATTCTTTGATAAATTTAAATTATGGAGGTTTTAAACAATGGTGTTTAAAAGCGAGTATTTAAGTAATGTATACGAAACAGTGTGCAAGAGAAGCAATGGAGAAAATGAATTTCTTCAGGCAGTAAAAGAAGTTTTAGAGAGTCTAGAACCAGTAGTTGAACAGAGACCTGAAATTGAAAAGGCTGGAATTATCGAAAGATTAGTTGAGCCTGAAAGATTTATTCAGTTCAGAGTTTCATGGGTTGACGACAATAACAAGGTTCAGGTTAACAGAGGCTACAGAGTTCAGTTTAACTCAGCAATCGGCCCTTATAAGGGTGGTTTGAGATTACATCCAACAGTTTGTGCATCTGTTATTAAGTTCCTGGGATTTGAACAGATTTTCAAGAACAGTCTTACAGGCCTTCCAATCGGCGGCGGTAAGGGTGGTGCTGACTTTGATCCAAAGGGTAAGTCAGACAATGAAATCATGAGATTCTGCCAGGCGTTTATGACAGAGCTTTCAAAGCACATCGGTGCTAATACAGACGTTCCAGCTGGTGATATCGGCGTTGGAGCAAGAGAAATCGGATTTATGTTCGGTCAGTATAAAAGACTTCAGAATGAATTCACAGGAATTCTAACTGGTAAGGGTCTTTCATACGGTGGTTCACTTGCAAGAACAGAAGCAACAGGCTATGGCCTTTGCTACTTCACAGATGAAATGCTTAAGTCAATGAAGAATGATAGTTTTAACGGAAAGACAGTTGTTGTTTCAGGTTCTGGTAACGTTGCTATTTACGCAACACAGAAAGCAACAGAACTTGGTGGTAAGGTTGTTGCTCTTTCAGATTCAAACGGCTACATTCACGATCCAAACGGCATTCAGCTTGATGTTGTTAAGCAGATTAAGCTTGTTGAAAGAGGAAGAATTAAGGAATACTGTGATAGAGTTCCTGGTTCTACTTATACAGAAGGATGCAAGAGCATCTGGACAATCAAGTGTGATATTGCACTTCCATGTGCTACTCAGAATGAGCTTGATGGCGAATCAGCTGATATTCTTATCAAGAATGGTGTATCAGTAGTTGCTGAGGGTGCTAATATGCCTTCAACACCTGATGCAGTTGAAAAGCTACAGGCTGCTGGCGTTATGTTTGGACCTGCAAAGGCTGCAAACGCTGGTGGTGTTGCTACTTCTGCACTTGAAATGTCACAGAACTCAGAAAGACTTTCATGGACATTCGAAGAAGTTGATGCTAAGCTAAAGAATATCATGATCAACATTTTCCACAACGCTTACAATGCTTCAAAGAAGTATGGTATGGAAGGCAACCTTGTTGCTGGCGCTAACATTGCTGGATTTGATAAGGTAGCTGAAGCTATGATGTGGCAGGGTGTTGCATACTAAAATTTTTTATAATAAATTATCCGCATGGGTTTTCCCATGCGGATTTTGTTGTAAATTATTTCAAACAATATTAAAGCAACATCTTAAATAAAAAAGGCTGCTGCACAAGTGCAACAGCCCTTTAATTATTGACAATAAAAGATAAAAACCGCCTTGCCGTCATAATATAGCACATAAAACCAAGCTTTAACAGCAAGGTGGGTATCCTCCTGAAAGCCTCACGCTCCCTTCGTCCACCCGAAGGTGGGAGGTCTGCAATCATCAGACAGAGTTAGATTCCCTTTATAATAGTGTTGGATTATAAAAACCATATTGACACGAACAAGGCAGAATATTATTTCTGTTATTATTATACCACTAAATGAAAAAAAAATCAATAGTAAATTTTAGTGGCAGCAATCGCAATCTTCATCATTACATTCACAATCATCATCTTCACAATCGCAATCACAGTCACAGTCTTCGTCATCAGTAGCAGCTAAAATACGTCCTATAAAGATTTCAGCAAGGCGGTCAAGCTCATCTTCGTCTTCAATTGAAACAAGCATTCCGTCAGCTTCATTGTCATCCTGTTTAAGAATAACGAAGTAATCCTCATCTTCATCTTCATTTGATTGCTGTGGGATAAGCGCATAGTATGTTATATCTTCTTCTTTATATACGTCTACAAGTTCAAAAACTTCTTCATTACCATTTTCATCTTCAAGAGTAAATAAGTCTGGCTGAAATTCTTTCATATCTGACATTTTGTTTTCTCCAATCCAATAATTAATTTTTGCCCCAATAAAATAAATTATACTATAATTTATAAAAAAAGTCAATAGGCATTCTGCTTAAACATTTTCAATAAAATTGTGCATGATTTTCCATAGAAATTGTTGACATTATCCAAAGGATGTGGTATTATATATACAACGAAAGAAACAAACGTAATGATAAATCACTAAGCAGCTTAGCTGACATTTTTAATAACACACATTTTAATAAGTTATTTTAAAGTATCATTTTATTTCTTTCACGATAAGATTTCTACAATGCTATTTTTAGAATTTCGGAAAATTCTTTTGTAGGAACTAATTTATATCAAGAAGGAGTAGTTGCCCATGGATTCAATCGAAGAGCAGTTCAATGAAGCTGTTGTTGGTGACTCAACATTCAAAGGATAATTTCAAACGAAAAATTAATGGGAATAAGAAGATAATTCAATTATCAGTATTCCACGTATATTATTATATAAAATAAAAGTTTCTTTGAATTTATTAAAGATGTTAGAGTTGAAAAATGTACAATATAGTTATTGATTCAACAACAGCTTCAAAAGCTCATATTTTGAGATATTTTAAATTCTCAAAGTTATGACGTAATGTCTTTACATAAAAAGCAAAGATAATCTAATATGGAAAAGGTGGTACCGATGTACGCATAGTAAGTAGGTCTTTATAATAAAATATTTTTTGGAAAAGGAATGATGTCTATGGTAGCATCTTTCAGGAATGTACGAATTACATAATCGTAGGGAGTGAGTCCGCCAGAAAATCAAAACTAATTTTGAAAATATATGCTTTTATAAAAATACAATCTTCATTTTAAATAAGGATGGTTCCGATGTACTAAGAATTTTAAGCAGTAAATTCATTTAACCTCCAATTAATGAATTTATATTACAATTTAATAAACTAAAAAAG
>JAVBRC010000044.1:0-13654 GCA_031548405.1 Oscillospiraceae bacterium
ACTTTTATAGAATTCATGTTTTAACCTTTCAAATTATCAATAAAAGCCTGAATACGCTTCATTGCTTCCATAAGATGTTTTAATGAATAAGCGTAAGAAACCCTTATAAATCCTTCGCCACTTTGACCAAATGCATTTCCAGGAACTACTGCGACCTTCTGGCATTCAAGCAGCTTTTCACAAAACTCCTCACTTGTCAGACCAGTACTTTTAATACAAGGGAATACATAAAAAGCACCCTCAGGATTAAAACAGGTAAGCCCCATTTTATTGAAGCTATCAACAACCAAGCGACGCCTTATATTATATTCAACAACCATGTTGTGAACCTCTTTGTCGCAGTTAGTAAGTGCCTCAATAGCGGCATACTGGCTGATTGTTGGAGAACTCATAATGGCATACTGATGTATTTTAAGCACTTGTGTTACAATAGGTTCTGGTGCAGCCAAAAAGCCCAAACGCCATCCAGTCATAGCAAATGCCTTTGAAAATCCATTAATAAGAACGGTTCGCTCTTTCATTCCTTCAATTTCAGTTATAGAGCAATGATTTCTGCCGTATGTAAGTTCAGAATATATTTCATCAGACAAAATAATAATGTTTGTATCACGCAATATATCTGCAATTTTTTCAAGTTCTTCTCGTGTCATTATCGCTCCCGTTGGATTATTTGGAAACGGAAGAATGAGGAGCTTTGTTTTGTCAGTGATTTTTTCACACAAAAGCTCTGGAGTAAGCTTGAAGTTATCTTCTATACGAGTGTTAATTGTTACAGGAACACCGCCAGTAAGCTCCACAATTGGAGCATAGCATACAAAGCAAGGTTCAACGATAAGCACTTCATCGCCTGGATTAACGAGTGCCCTGATTGAAATGTCAATAGCTTCAGAACCGCCGACTGTGACAATCACTTCGTCTTCAGAGTTATATTTGACATGATTTTTTCTGTAAATATAATTTGCTATCTCTTGACGCAATTCGGCAAGACCAGAATTTGCAGTATATACAATTCGCTTTTTTTCAAGAGTATCAATTGCAGTTTTTCTGATACTCCAAGGAGTCTGGAAATCAGGTTCGCCTACACCAAGGCTGATTACATTCTCAACCGATGCAGCTAAATCAAAAAATTTTCTGATGCCCGATGGTTTGATTTGCTTTATTTTGTCGGACAAAACTTCATCATAATTAATCACGGAGCAATAAAACCCCTTTCATCTTTATCTTCATGCTCAATAAAAATACCCTTTTCCTTGTATTTTTTAAGAATGAAATGAGTTGTTGTAGAAAGAACTCCCTCAATAGTTGAAAGACGCTGTGCAACAAAGAGTGCAATATCCTGAAGGTTTTTGCCCTTAACAGTGACAGAAAGGTCGTAAGAGCCTGACATCAGAGAAATACTGTCAACCTCGTCATACATCATAATTGTTTTTGCAAGCTCATCAAAGCCACAATCCTTTTGAGGAGTAACCTTTAATTCGATAATAGCCATTACCATATCCTTGTCAGCAAGGCTTTCATCAAAGATTACACTATATCCTTTAATAACGCCGTTTTTCTCAAGCTGTTCAATTTGAGTTGCAACATCTTCCGGAGTAGTCCCAAGCATTGTCGCTAGTTCTTCATTAGAAAATCTGGCATTTTGGTTTAAAAGTTTTATTAAGTCATTCATATCTAATATCTCCAATAATTATATATTTAGAAAATATGGTTTTCTATTTTTGAAATATGCTATTTTTTTAAAGCCTGCCTGACTGGCAATTTCAATGCCTTCGCTTATACCCTTAGCAAGGTCGGAAGTTGTATGACAATCAGAACCCAGCGTTAAAATTTCACCACCAAGTTCATGATATAGCTTTATGTATTCAAACGTAGGGAATGTATCGCCATATTTTTGACGTAAACCTGAAGTATTAATTTCAATCCCCTTACCATTTTCTATTACCTTTTTAAAAATCTGTTCAATAATTTCTTTGTAGGGCTTTAAATTCACATTAATTCCTTGTTCACCCTGAATATATCTTAATGCATAGGTAATATGCCCTAGAACATCATATTTTCCCCATTCAGCGATTTTTAATATCTCCAAAAAGTTTCTTTCGAGTAAAACAGGAACATTATCTTTTGTATATTCAATAAAAGCAAAATCATCATGTCCTGGGAGTTCATGCATTGAAGCAATGACAAAATCCAGACGCTTATCATTTAGTATTTTTTCAGTAACTTCAATGTCAGCAAGTGGCTGTCCAAGCTCAAGCCCGCATATTAAATTTAATTTTTGATTATATAATTCCTTGGCACCTGTTATTTCTGCCATAGAATTATCAAAGGCTTTATTAAAACCATAATCATCATATTTCTGTTCAAAATTAATCTGATAATGATCTTTTTCATAGAATCTATTGACTTCACAATGGTCGGTAATAGCCATTGCATCAAGTCCAAGCTGAATCGCTCGTTCACAACGTTCGATAACAGTGTTGTTATCGGCATCAAAGGAATTTCGTGAATGCGTATGACAATCAATAATCATTTCGACCTCCATAAAGCAAGTTATATTTGTAATTACTATTACTTTAGTAATTACAGGCGATATTGCCATAAATACATTATATCATAATTTTTCAAAAAAAACTACAATGTATTAAATTTTATATGAATTTTATTTATATCTTCAATGTGATATTAAACAAATATAACTAATAATATTTGTGAAATGTCGCCTTAAAATGATGATTATCCGATATATGAGTGAAAAGTAAGTGAAATATCTGGATTGGTATGCAAATTTGATTGACAATAAAATTAAATGGTGCTATTATATTAAAGCAACGCTCTACAAAATGTTGTATATATTTTGTTAGTATATTTTCTGTCATCTTGCACAAAAATTCTCGCATATACTACGGTGTGCCAGCAGGATTTTTATACAATATGACAAAAATTAATTTATATACAATCTTTATTCTGTGTTGCCTTAAATATAAAAATCTGGAGGTATAATGGATGCTTAAACTGAAAAACATAAAAAAAACTTACTGCGTGGGTGACGTTGAAACTAAGGCACTCGACGACGTAAGTGTTTCTTTTCGTGAAAAGGAATTTGTTGCAATTCTCGGTACAAGTGGTTCGGGAAAAACAACATGCTTAAATATTATTGGTGGTCTTGACCGCTATGATTCAGGCGATCTTATAATAAATGGAAAATCTACGAAGGATTTTAAAGACCGTGACTGGGATGCTTATAGAAATAATAGTATAGGCTTTATTTTCCAAAGCTATAATCTTATTACTCATCTGAGTATTGTTGCAAATGTTGAAATGGGTATGACGCTGAGCGGTGTTTCTTCATCTGAAAAGCACAAGCGTGCGTTAGAGGCACTTGAAAAGGTTGGCTTAAAAGAACATTTACATAAAAAGCCAAATCAGCTTTCTGGTGGACAGATGCAGAGAGTTGCAATTGCACGAGCTCTTGCAAATGATCCTGATATTCTGCTTTGTGATGAACCAACTGGTGCTTTGGATACAACTACAAGTGTTCAGATTATGGATCTAATAAAAGAAGTAGCAGGGGATAAGCTTGTTATCATGGTAACCCATAACCCTCAGCTTGCTGAAGATTATGCTGACAGAGTTGTAAGCTTTCAAGATGGAAAAATTATTTCTGATACTAACCCTTATAAGGAGGAAAAGGACAGCAAGAGTTTCTCATTAAAGAAAACAAGCATGAGCTTTTTAACAGCACTCAAGCTTTCTGCAAATAATATCAGAACTAAGCTTGGAAGAACCTTTCTAACCTCCTTTGCTTCAAGTATTGGTATCATTGGTATCGCTTTGATACTTAGCCTTTCAGTTGGTTTTCAGATGCAGATTGATAAGTTTGAAGCTGATACACTTCAGCAGATGCCGATATTAGTTTCACAGCAGAGTATGAATATGGACGTTGAAACAATTGAAAAAATGCAGAAACAAACAGATAAATACAAAGAATATCCTGATGATGAAAAAATATTTCTCATGGATTCAATGCAGGAAACTATGATGCATACAAACAAGTTTACAGATGAATATGTTGAATATGTAAATAATATTGATGCTGAAATTTGCAAAAGTATGAGTTATACGAGAATTGTTAGCATGAATATGATCAGAAAATCTGGTAATGACTATTTTCCAGTAACATCTGCAAATATGAATTTTGGTTCTTATCCTGTTTCTCTAACAGATAATAAAAATGAATTTATGGAAGAACATTATGATGTTCTTGCTGGTAATATGCCTTCAGATGAAACTGATTTAATTTTGCTTACAGATACTAAAAACCGTGTAAACAATACAATCATGAAAGAACTTGGTTTTGATATCGAGTCACTTGAAGAAATTAATTTTAATGATGTAATCGGAACTGAAGTTAAATTAATTCTTAATGATGATTATTATGTAGCTACTGAGTATGGTACATATACATTTAATACCAATTATGATGCTATGTATAATTCTGAAAAGTCTATAACTCTTAAAATCTCTGGTATTGTTCGTCCAAAGGAAGATTCACCTACTGCACTAATGTCTAATGGTGGAGCTCTTGCATATAGTGATGCTCTTGCACAGCGTGTAATTGATGATTCAATTGATTCTGAAATCGTAAAAGCACAGCAGGAATCTGATGTTAACGTTCTTTCAATGGAAAACCTTGACGAAGAAACTAAAAATCAGACTTTAGCTTATCTTGGCGGAAATGCAACTCCTTATATGATTCAGCTTTATCCATATGATTTTGATTCAAAGGATAAGATTTTAGAATACCTTGATGAATTCAACGAAGGTCTTGAAGATGATGAACAGATAGTTTATACTGACATGGCTGGAATGATTTCAGGAATGTCAAGCGGTATCATGGACGGTATCACAATCGTTTTAGTTGCTTTCGCTGGAACAAACTTAATCGTAAGCCTAATAATGATTGCGATTATTACTTACACTTCAGTTCTTGAAAGAACTAAGGAAATTGGTATTCTTAAAGCACTTGGTGCAAGAAAGAAAGATATTACACGAGTTTTTGATGCTGAAACGTTTATTCTTGGTATATGTTCAGGATTGCTTGGTATTATCATTGCAAAATTACTCACATTCCCAATTAATGTAATTATTTATAATATGACTGATTTAAAATCCGTTGCACAGCTAAAAATATCTCACGCACTTGTACTTGTAGCTGTTAGTACAGTTCTAACAATGCTTGGTGGACATATTCCAGCAAGAATGGCTGCTAAGAAGGATGCAGTTGAAGCACTTAGAAGTGAATAAAAAAATTATCCGTATGCTGTTTAAGCATACGGATATTTTTTATTAAATAAGCTTTACAAATGCAAAAATCAATATTGCGATATGCAAAATCATCATTAATGGAACCATTATATAAAACTTAGGATGCTTGGTTTTATGCCTGAACTTTTTCATTGCTAAAAAAGCCCCATAGCTTCCACCAATAAATGAAAATGACAAAAGCGTTGATTCTGGAATACGCCAACGGTGATGCTTAGCTTTTTGCTTATCAACGTAGAAAAGTATAAAAGTAACTAGACTACTGATAAAAACATAAAGCAAAATAAAGATGAGCTTAAAATTCATATTTTCTAACCTCGAAATAAATTAATTATCCTTTAAGAATAAGACGTCTTAATAGAATTGCATCAAAAACATTTATTATACCGTCCTTGTTCATATCGGCAGGAGGGGTATTGCGTGTTTGAAGCTTTTCTTTTTTGCAAAGATACTGCTGAAGAAGTACTTCATCGGCAACATTAACAACACCATTTAAATTGACATCACCCAAAATGTATGAGCCACTCTCTGGTTCCTCACCCCAAACAAGTATACCATCTTGATATGCTGTAATTTTTTCTGTTAATGTGTATTCTTCTTCAATTAAATTCTGACGGCTGTAATCATCAGTTGGATCCCAGTGCGTAGTATAATTTGAATCCATATCTGCAATAAGCCCAAAGTGGAACACTCTCGTACCATAAAAAGCACAACCGTCCCAACTGATTTCAACGTAATAAGTACCCTTATCGTCCCATTTTATTGGTTTAGATATCGTTGCAAAAGTTTCACCATCAGTACTTGCGCGTTGAGCATCATAATAAATATCAACAATAACATCGTCAGCACTCTGACCATTAGCAATTAATTCATTAACATTAAAGAAGTATCTTGCACTCAATGTATCAATATATCTTGGCGGTAAAGATGAATCATTACAAATTGAAATTTCAATTTGTGAACGTGCATCAGTTTCCTGCATTACTCTGGCTTCAATAAATATTTCATTAATCTCGCCCTTCATTGAGTCCTCAGATGGCGGGAAGTTTTCAACTGGCTTATTTCCAGCGGCTCTACCGTAATATTCGTAAAGCCCAGCACACGCTCCAGTGAATGCAGCATTATAGTCAACTGCAACTTCATTATAAATGTAATCCTTTGTTATATCGTTATGATAATCCTTTTCATCAGGCCCACCTACAAGTGCACCCCAAAGAACGTGTACCTGATCAATAGGATCATCCATGTTAAGTGTTTTTGAACCGTGTGCAGCACGATGGTGTGGGTGAGAGGCAGCAGTATCGGAATATCCCACTATATAGGCTCTGTCCATTGGGTTTTTACCCATGATATATTCCATTTGTCCTTCTGCCCAGTCAGCAAACTTATAATCACCAGTTTCCTTAGCATATACTAAAGCACAAAGCTGTGCAGCTGTATCATATCGACATGAACCGTAATTGTTGAGCATTGAAAATCCAGCAGGTGTTTTGGCAAGATATGCACCGCCTCTTGGATCAATCATATCTGCAAATGCTGGATCGTAGTCCATATTCCAAAGAGCATCATCTGGCCCACCAGGATAAGCGTGGTCAATACCTGACCAATACTCAAGATTCCAACGGAAAATATACCAGTCACGAGCGTTGTTGGTAATTGGTGCAAGCTTTGCAAAAACTCCGCCCCAGACTGTATCCCAACAGTGAACCCAAATGTTTTGCCAGCAATTTCCTGTATCAGAAATTATTCTTTTTAGGTATCCAGTATATGGATGTGCACCCATATCACCAGAAACAGTTTCATCTACTGCGATTATGTCATTTATGTAATCATATTTTCCAGTACATTCATAAAGCCATACAGCCGCCCATGCAAGCTCGTCATAGTCATAGCTTGATGTATAAAATCCGCCGTCATATCCAAGACTTGTAACAGTTTTTCCATCTTCAAGCTCAGAATGAGTTTTAACTGCAAATTCATATAGCTTTATTGCCGCATTTAGAGATTTTTTTGCATATTCAGGCTCAGTATCCTTGAAGTTTAAATAGTTAACTGCAAGTGAAGCTGCAACACCAGCACACATATCAGAAGCAGGTGTTTCTTCTGTAGCAAAATAAGCTGGTCTTGCAAAATCTAGTAAGCTTTCATTTTGTAGCTCAGGTGCGTTCCAATAGTTATGGTCAATATTTCCTTCACCTACCTGATAACAAAAGGCAAGTATATCTCCGTTTTTATCAAAATATGTACACTTCAGATAAAAGTCATTGAACCAATGAAGAATATCCTCAACGTGTGCTTGCTGACCAGAATCAATATACGCATCACGATATTCGTAGTAACCCCAACCAACTGTTGAAGCTGCATAGCTACCTGGTAAACAGAATTTAACGTGATCTCCAGCATCATGCATACCGCCATCGACATCTATAGTACCATCACCATCAGGATCAAGTATAGCACGATTTTTGTCGATAAACTCCTGTGAAAGGTTTGTACCCTTGAAGTCAGCTCCCATAGGCTTTAACGGAACAGCAGCATCTTCAGTATGGCAATCTCCACGCCATTCAAGATTTCCGTCTGTTATACCACTTCCGCATTTATTTGCATCATAGAAATAAAGCGAAAGCTGAAGTGCTTTTGCGAAGTTGACTTCAACATCTGACGAAGTTTCTTCAGCTGATGCTGATAGCAAAGCGACAGACGATACTGCCATTGCAGCAAAGATTAATGCTGAAGTAATTCGTTTGAAAATACTATTCTTTTTCATCTTTTTCTCCTCAGTAAAATAAATTTGCTCTAAAACGTTTCAATTATTTATTCAAATATATAATAGGCAACACCGCACAAAGCCCGCCTACCGGCTTTGCATGCATCCTGCTAGCAAATTTTCCGTAATCTTGCACAAAAATTTCTTGACATACGTCAGTATGCCTTCGGAATTTTTATACAATCTAACGAAAAATTTGACGTCGCAATATGCATACAATCTTTGCGCATTGTTACCTATATTTTATCACAATCCGAACACAATGTAAAGCGTTTTTCAATAATAATTATATGTTTTTGGCAATAATGACGAAAAACCAAAGTGACGTTAATCGAATTTTATGTCATGGCATGATAGCGAAGCGACATTAAAAGTTTACTCAATTTTTTCAAAAATTATGGTTTCCAAAGGCAAAGCCTTGGTCGCCCGTCGCAACGGGTGAAACGCCTTATCGTTCAAGATCATTTTTTCTTTGGTTCTTTCTTTTTTACGATAGAAAAAAGAAAGAACATAGGACTTATGAAATCTATTAATTTTAATATTTTTATGTACAATTTTCAGTCGTGAAATCTATTTACAAAATTGTTGACATTCAGTAAAATAAATGTTACTATAAATATGTATAATTAGGAGGGTAAACTATGAGAAAATATACTAAAGTAAAAAAACTTTTTGTTTCTGTTCTAACTGCTGGTGCAATTTTGGGAAGTACTGCGGGAATAGCAGTTCCAGCTAACGCTGCTCCGGATGAATATCACGATGACTGGCTTCATGTAAATGAAAATGCTGAAATCGTGGATATGTACGGTAACCCAGTATGGTTAACTGGCTGTAACTGGTTCGGCTATAATGTTGGAAGTCAAGTTTTTGATGGTGTCTGGTCACAGAATATGCACGAAATGCTTGGACAAATTGCTGACCACGGCTTTAACTTTCTGCGTATTCCAGTTTCAACAGAACTTTTACTTCAATGGAAAAATGGTGATCCTGATCCACAAACTCCAAAGGTAAATGAATATTCAAATCCAGAGCTTACAATTGAAGGCATACAAGGTGGTAAAGTCAAGTATAGCTTTGATATATGGAATCAGGCTGTTCAGTGGTGTCGTGAGCTTGGAATAAAAATAATGATTGATATTCATAGTGCTGAAACGGCATCTGCGGGGCATCAGGTTAGTGTATGGTACACTGATAAATATGATACGGAAGATTGGTTTGAAGCACTTGAATGGTTTGCTGATTACTACAAGGACGACGATACAATTTTAGCTATAGACCTGAAAAATGAACCGCATGGTAAGGCAGACGTTCCAAATCTTATGGCTAAATGGGATGATACCACCGACCTTAATAACTGGAAATATGCAGCTGAATGCGGTGCAGCTCATGTAATGGCTAAAAATCCAAATCTGCTTGTAATGGTTGAGGGAGTTGAGGTATATCCTAAGGAAGGCTATGACTGGACTGCTCCTGCAATAGATTGGGCAACAAACACTGAATTTTATTATGGAACATGGTGGGGCGGAAACTTCAGAGGTGCTAAGGAATATCCAGTTGATTTAGGCGAACACCAAAGCCAGCTTGTATATTCACCTCATGACTACGGCCCACTAGTTTGGAAGCAAAAATGGTTTTATGATGGATTTACTAAAGAATCGCTATTAGAGGATTGTTGGTATGACAACTGGTTTTATCTTCTCGAAGAAAAAACCGCACCATTATTTATGGGCGAATGGGGCGGATTTATTGATGAACAGCATGACCCTGACGGTTCCAACAAAAAATGGATGATTGCATTAAGAGATCTTATGATTGAAAATAGAATCCATCACACATTCTGGTGCTTTAACGAAAATTCTGGGGATACTGGTGGACTTGTCTATGATAACTTTGGAAAATGGGACGAGGATAAGTATGCTCTTGTTGAACCTTCACTATGGCAGAATGATGGCGGAGAATTTATAAGTCTTGACCATAAAATAGCACTTGGTTCAAATGGAATCTCACTGGGTGATTATTATTCTGGAAATGTTCCAACAGACAATACAGACACAACAAAAGACAATAACGTTCTTCTTGGAGATGTTAACGATGATAAAAAAGTGAATATTTTCGATTCTGTTTTGCTAAGAAGAAATATCGTTGACGGTGGTGTTAAAATTAATACTAAGAATGCCGATATGAATGGTGATGGAAATATAAGCATATCAGATTTAGTTGCACTTAATAATTTTTTATTGAATCAGTAATAATTCGCATAACAGGAGGACTACATGAAACCAAATGAGTTTATAGAAGATTTATTAAACGGAAAATATAACGAAACACTTGAAATGCTTTATGGTAATGATGAGGCAGTAATTTCAAAACAAACAAAAAGATATCACAATGCGGTTGAATCATTTGTACAGCTTTATCCTGAGCGAAATGAAATATCAGTTTTTTCAGCACCTGGAAGAACTGAAGTAGGTGGCAACCATACTGATCATCAGCATGGCTGTGTTCTTGCAGCAGCAGTAAATTTAGATATAATTGCGATTGTATCATTTCATAATGATAATGTAATCAGACTTCAATCTGAAGGCTACCCTATAGATTTTGTTGATTTGAATGATTTGAAAATTCAGGATAATGAAAAAGGGAAGTCAACATCTTTAATTAGAGGTATAGTTTCAAGGTTTAATGAGCTTGGTGTTTCAGTAGGTGGATTTGATGCATATACAACTTCTGATGTTTTAAGCGGTAGCGGTCTTTCGTCATCAGCTGCATTTGAAGTTCTGATTGGCACAATAATTGATATTAATTACAACAATGCAAAAGCTGGTGCAATAGAAATTGCCAAAATTGGTCAATATTCTGAAAATGAATATTTTGGTAAAAAAAGTGGGCTGATGGATCAGATGGTTAGTTCAGTAGGTAGCTTTGTATTCATTGATTTTGAGGACACAAACAATCCTAAAATTGAAAAGCTTACCTGTCGGTTTGAAGATACTGGTTATTTGCTTTGCATTACCGATACTAAAGGAAGTCACGCTGACCTTACTGATGATTATGTATCAGTTCCAGCTGAAATGAATTGCGTTGCTCAACAATTTGGAAAATCATATTTAAGAGAAGTAAATGAAAAAGAGTTTTATGGAGCTATAGCTAAACTAAAGGGTACTTGCTCAGATCGTGCAATTCTCCGTGCAGCACATTTCTTTGGTGAAAATAAACGTGCTGGATTTGAAGCAAAAGCATTGTCTGAAAATTCTATGAATGACTTTTTAAATCTTGTAAAGCAATCTGGAAATTCATCAGCTAACTTACTTCAAAATCTCTATTCATGCAATAAACCTTTAGAACAGGGGATACCATTCGGATTATTTGTTAGTGAATTTATTCTTGACGGGGAAGGTGCTTCAAGAGTTCATGGCGGTGGTTTTGCAGGAACAATTCAGGCATTTGTACCACTCGAAATGAAGGAAGCATACGAAAGTAAGATGAATGAAATTTTTGGTGACGGAAGCTGTCACTGTCTTAGAATAAGACCTGTTGGCGGAATAAAGATAGCGTAAAATCGTCTTATACAGATTACTAAAAAATATAATTAAAGCAACACTTTTACCGATTTAAACGGTGAGAGTGTTGCTTTTTTATTTTTGTTTTTTAATTGCTATTGACATTTTTATGCTTTCATAGTAATATAATAAAGTTAGCTTGTGTTAACTTTATGCTTCGGAAATGAGTTAGGGTATGCTGATTTGTAGAATTATGTTTTAACTTACACTTTTTTAGGTTATTACGAAATGAATTTTATATTATTTTGTCTAAAGGAAACACTGATTAAATATCGAAAAATATGCAAGCAGATTGCGTGCAAAGCCGTTAGGTGTTTTTATCAGTGATTCCTTAAATAAGGAGATATGCAATGACATTAAAAGATTTAGAAATAGGAAAAAATGGTATAGTCACTGCTGTCGGTGGAGAAGGTGCACTTCGTCAACATTTTCTTGATATGGGAGTAATCCCAGGCGCAGAAGTGACACTGATAAAATATGCACCAATGGGAGATCCGATTGAGCTTCGCATACATGGGTATGAATTAACATTGCGTTTAGCAGATGCTGAAAAAATTGAAATTGAACCAATATTGACAACAAAAGAACCTGACAGGGTAGGGTATCAGAAAAATGAAAGCAAGAAGGTTACCAAAACAAAGCACCCTGGTCTTGGTGAAGGTGGAAAATATCATGTTACAACAAATGAAAATCAACTTCCAGAGGGAACTAAACTTACTTTCGCACTCGCTGGCAATCAGAACTGCGGAAAAACGACTTTGTTTAATCAACTGACTGGTTCTAATCAGCACGTTGGTAACTTCCCAGGTGTAACAGTTGACAGAAAAAGCGGTTCAATTAAAGAATATTCAAACACTGAAATTACAGACCTACCCGGAATATATTCCATGTCACCTTATAGTAGCGAGGAAATTGTAACCAGAGAATTTATTATCGGTGAAAAACCTAAGGGAATAATTAATATAGTTGATGCAACTAATATTGAAAGAAATCTTTATCTGACTATGCAGCTTATGGAACTTGATGTTCCAATGGTGTTGGCATTAAACATGATGGACGAGGTTCGTGGAAACGGTGGTTCAGTACACATTAATGAAATGGAAGAAATGCTGGGCATTCCAGTTATTCCGATTTCTGCTTCTAAAAATGAAGGTGTTGACGAGTTGGTTAGCCACGCAATCCATGTTGCAAGATTTCAGGAGCGTCCTGGAAGAACTGATTTCTGCAATAAAGATGAGTGTAAGGGTGCTGTACACCGTTGTCTGCATGGAATTATGCATCTGATTGAAGACCATGCAATGATTGCTGAAATACCTTTGAGGTTTGCTGCAACCAAATTGGTTGAGGGTGACAAGGTTATTTTAGAACGTTTGAATCTTTCTCAGAACGAACAGGAAATGATGGAGCATATTATTTGCCAGATGGAAGATGAAAGAGGACTTGACAGGGCGGCTGCTATTGCTGATATGCGTTTTTCTTTTATACAGAAATTGGTTGCTAAGACTGTTGTTAAACCTCGTGAAAGCAAGGAACACGCAAGAAGCCGCAGAATTGACCGTGTTCTTACTGGTAAGTACACTGCCCTTCCTGCGTTTGTTGGAATAATAGGTATTATTTTTTGGCTAACGTTTAATGTAGTTGGTGCATGGTTACAAGGTATTCTTGAAAATATAATCATCTGGCTTACAAATATTACTGACTCAGCAATGACTGACTGGAACGTAAATAAGACAATTCATTCACTTGTTATAGATGGTATTTTTAGTGGTGTGGGAAGTGTTTTGAGCTTTTTACCAATTATTGTTACGCTATTTTTCTTCCTTTCACTATTGGAAGATACGGGATATATGGCGAGAGTTGCATTCGTTACGGACAAACTTTTAAGAAAAATCGGACTTTCTGGACGAAGTATTGTTCCGATGCTCATAGGTTTTGGATGTACTGTACCAGGAGTTATGGCAAGTCGTACGCTTCCATCTGAACGTGACAGAAAAATGACTATATT
>JAVBRC010000184.1:0-3796 GCA_031548405.1 Oscillospiraceae bacterium
TCGCGGAGTACGTGGATTGAAATTTCTTGCATATCATCAAGCGGACGAAGTTCACAGTCGTTCTCCTCGCGGAGAACGTGGATTGAAATCTGTGGATAATTTCACAGTCCCACAAGCCACACCGTCGTTCTCCTCGCGGAGTGTTATAAGACAAGCAAAATAAGAAATGTGTAAAAAAGCGATAAATGCGTAGAAAAGGCGGAAAAATGCTCTGAAATCCCGTAGGGACGGTGTTTGTTTGGTGTGAAAAAGTAGAAAAACATTTAATTCAATAAATTGACTGTCGCAAAAAAATGCCCTGAAACGGAGGTTTTAACTCTGATTCGTGCATTTTATTTTTTTGCTTGAAAAATCGTTTTAGAACCGTTTTAGCGTTTTAAAAAAGTCTTTAAAGTGCGTATTTACGCCGTTTTAAGAGTTGTTTCTTTAAAACGATTGTTTTAATATAGTTCGAATTTTGTTGAAAGATTGGGATAGCAAGATAGCAACTAAATTGAATGGGGATAGCAACTTGTTGCTATCCCCCTAGTTTTTATCTTTTATTCTCCTTTGTAAATTGCTGGAATTGTTTAAATACTTTTCGTTCTAGTGGCGACATAAGGAAACAGGAATGACCGCATTTTTTCATAAATTCCTGCTCCCGTTTATACAATAAATCCATTCGTTCCGCTCAATACTTAGCAGACGTTATTGAAATATTGCATAACGTGGCTATTTGTTCAGGTTCGTGGATATCCAATCCCCAGAGAACGCAAGCCGGAGCGAGCATATCAATTGCAAAACGTTCGGCTTCGTATTCATATTTTGGTTCGTTTTGAATATGAGCCATTACAATGTGGCCAACTTCATGCATAATGGTGTATCTCTTCTGTGGGATTGGGCAATCTGGTACAACTATTAGTTGGGTGTTATTTTCAAATACTGAGTAACCACGTTCATATGGTGGTATTTGCCCTGATGTATCTTTATATACAACAATATCCAGAAATTTTAAAATAGGAGCAATATTAATAGGAAGTTCTGATATAGAATTCTCAATAATTAAAGACCAGCTTGCATCACGAGCTGTCTTGTAGGACTTATAGTTCAAAAAAATCATCTCCATATGTATTGTATACAAATAAAGATGATTTATAAAGTTTAGTAATCGGTATCTATCGGAAGATTATGTATTCGTTCCAACTCCTCGGCCGATAGCTCAGTTTTTCTGAACTGCCCGTCAGATGAGCGAGCCACTTTAAAAGCGGCAGACTGCTGATTTTCCTTAATTTGTTTCTGTCTGTATAATTCTTCTAGCTTTCCAATTAGTTTTAACTGCTCTCTGTCATTGAATTTTTGGAATACTTCTAACATTTCAAGCTCGTTTTCAGATAAATCATCTATTGGTGAGGTTTTTTCTGCGCCATCAAATAGACTTCCAATTGTAGTATTAAAATGATTAGCTATCAAGTTGAGAATTTCGTATTTCGGAATTGAACCATTCTTCCAAGCAGTAACTTTTGATGAACTCATATGAAGAATATCTGTTACGAATTTAGTAGGAGTAGTATTTTCCTCTATACAAAGTTTATTAAATTGTTCAAAAAACATAAAATCACCCACTTTCTATTGTGCAAAACCTAAAATGTTCTGAAATTCGGAATTTCTTTTAGGGATTTCTATTGACAATTCTTATAAACAGAATTATAATATGATTGTATGATTATAGTCATACATAAAGATACAGCAACCCTTACAATAATTATACCATAAAGGGGCTGTCTTTGTAAACAGAAAGGAAGATTAATATATGAATGAACTAAAAATGTTCCAAAACAGCGAATTTGGAGAGCTTGGTGTTCTCACTATTGACGGCAAGGAATTTTTCCCTGCTACACAGTGTGCATAGATTTTAGGGTATGCAGATCCATACAAAGCTATTAAACAACACTGTAAATCAGAGGGGTGGGTGAAACGCCCAGTAGGGGTATGTACAGGAACTAAGGCAGACGGAACACCTGCAATTCAGATGACAGAAACCAAGTACATAAGCGAGGGTAATCTTTATCGCCTCATTATCCGTTCCAAGCTACCTGCGGCTGAAAAGTTTGAACGTTGGGTATTTGATGAAGTGTTACCAGAGTTAAAGCGTACAGGCTCATACGTTGGAGATGTTAATCTTGAGGAGGTTATAGCTAAAACAGCTACGGCGGTTGTGTCGGAGGTTATTAAGCAGATTGTACCTATCATTAATCAAACGGCTTCAGTTGTATCGGTTACAAATATTAAAAAGCCTAATCCAGAAAAGAATCTTATACGAAAAGCAAAAAAGTATAAGCACATACAGCCTAGCAAAATAGAAATTCTACCATCTGAATTAAAAGAGAAAGCAGATGAGATGCTTGCTTCTGGTGAGTTTTCGTGTCAGCAAGTAGCTAACTTTATTATGAATAACTGTGATATGTATATTTCGCAAATGTCGGTTAACAGATACAAGAATACTCGCTTTATTGTTGAAGATTTTGACGAACAGCTTAGTATGTTTTAGGAGGTCGCTATGAAAGTTAAAGTGAAAATGGTTAGAAGAAAATCTGCTCCGGTTGTGGCGGAGCAGATGAAACGAAATAATATTAGTTTTCTTCTTAATGAAAGACGCAAATCCAAAACTTTTACATCTGAAGAAATTGATAACTATTGTAAAAGCAATCACTTAATGCAAATTCCTTTAGAATTATTTCAAGAAATCTTCACAGATAACCTGCTTGTAGAAAATGGAAAACCTTTTTTACTGGTTCCTCATTTGTGGTTATTGAATTGGCTTTAAGAATTTTCCAACGAAAATAATGCATATTGAAGAAAGAAGTCATTACTTGATTTTCCGCTCGACGATAGTGATATCATCATAACAATGACTCAAAAGGTCTATATAGATTAGAAAGGACAAAGCCAGTGTACATGGACATTAAAATATATCACTTTTTGTATTTAAGGGCGGTTGAAGAAAACAAGCGTCTTTGGCTGGAAGTAGTGATTAGCAGAAATCAGAAATACGGGCAATCAGTTAAGTATACTGATTGCCAGACCGCAAACGAAGCTTATGAACGTCTGGAAACTGAAATACAACGCTTGCTTTATGACGGATACACAGTTTCGGAAGCGTTTGAAATCCTTTATAAGGAAAAGTTTCTTAAAATAGTAAAAGAAGAAAGGGTGAAGAAAAAATGACAATAGGTGAAAAAATAAAGCTCAGACGTAAAGCCCTTGGACTTTATCAGAGTGAGCTTGCTGACATGGTAAATGTTACACAGTCATATATATCACGTCTTGAAAACCCTGACGATCGCAAGTATAACGTGACAGCACCTTTAATCGTTGCACTTGCAAAGGCTTTAAGGTGTCCTGTAGACTATCTACTATACGATGACGAAAAGAAGGTTGGTTAATATGGTGGGAATAGGTACTGTTATAGCTGGGGTTGAGATTTACGGAATTTGTCAAGGGTATTGCATAGCACGAAATGTATCGCCCAGCAATGCTAATATATGGATTGTCTGTAATATTGGAGAAGATGGTGACAGCTTACAGTTTAAACGATATTTTTCAAATCAAATGGATGCAGAATGGGAGTTTGCAAGCTTGGCATTTCCATGGTTTTAGGACAATGTAAATATTAAGGCAACACCGCACAAAGCCCGCCTGACGGCTTTGCACATATCTTGCTAGCAGATTTTCCGTAATCTTGCACAAAAACTCCTTGACATACGCCAGTATGCCTTCGGATTTTTTATACAATCTAACGAAAAATCTGACGTCGCAA
>JAVBRC010000065.1:0-39048 GCA_031548405.1 Oscillospiraceae bacterium
AACGGTCGAAATGCTCTATCGTTCAAGCGTATTTTTTCTGGTGAATTGTCGCCATAGCGACAAGAGGTATCTTTTTTACAAGTGAAAAAAGATATCTAAGTATGCTTACGTCGAGTACTATTTACCTTTCAAAACGCACGATAGTGGGGAAGTTTTGAAACGTCAGAAAGACTAAATCTTGCTATTTGATTTAATAAAGAATCAGAAAAACTAAATCTTGCAACTGAACTAAATCTCGAACATTCCACGAGTACTCTGTTCTTTCTTTTTTCTATCGCAAAAGAGAAAGAACCAAAGAAAAAATGCTCTTCTAAGGCATTAAGCATTTCGCCCACTGCGATGGGCGACAAGGACTCCGTCCCTTGACCCTGCAACCCTTTAAAAAGGGTTGACCTAAACTATGCGACATTCGTCGGGGATAGTGTACTTAGCCCGACGAACGGCGATTGGGTGCAGCGTCATGTTGCTGTATTTACATCGCCTTTAATAATTCTAAAATTACTTGTTGTTGTTTTGAATTTAGCTTATTCCAATTATCAAGCAGCTGTTTCTGAATTTCTGTCAAATCAAATGTTTCATTTTCAAAAGCAAAAAATTGCGACATTGTTATACTAAATGCCATGCATACTTTTTCTAGTGAGGATATTGAGGGATTTACATTTTTTCTGAACCATGATGAAATTGTTGTTTGAGGAATACCAGATTCTTCAGCAAGGCGATATTCTGTCCAATTTCGTTCATCTTTTAATTGAAGTATTCTTTCAAGTACAGTCATGTTTTTCACCACGCTTTTTCGTTATATTATATACGAAAAAAGTTTGAATTATAATAATTTTTATAGTATAATTATAACGAAAATATTTATTATATGAGGTGGTTAATTTGGGATTAAGAAAAATAAGTGGTATAGTAATAAGAAAAAACAAGGATTATATGTACATATTAAGGGATGATAGAATTGATGGGGGCTATGACATATTAGCATGCTCAAATGAAACCGATATGTTATCAGAGGGCGATTGTTTTACATTTTTTGTTACTACCGTTTCTGTTAAGGAGAGCAAAGGAATCAAGATGTATACTTTTGCAAATGCAACATTGAAAAAAGATGATAATAAGAGATATCCTCTTAATTTGAGTTCCAAAGAAATGACCCTGTTATTATTTGTTGTTCAGGAACAACTTAAAACAATGTTAAATAAATTAAGTGTTATCAATATACGGGATTATTCTGATGAAAAGCAATTTATGGACTTGGCAAAATTTCAAAAAGAATTACAAGAATTAATATTGAAAGGATGAATAGTTATACAACAGTTAAATAGTTAATTGCTATTACGACTATCAAATGCAATAATAACTTGACTTTTTGAGCAATTGTAAATTTTCTGTGAACAATTACAAAAATATATTGACAAATATCGGGGGGGTAATGTATAATTAAAATATAATAATATCGGTGCGATTATAATATAAGGAGGAAAAATTATGGCAATTGTAAAAACCAAAAGCAAAAAATCAAAATTAGTTTTGCTTATTGCCGCTGTATTAGTTTTACACGCTGCTGTAGTTGCGGGTTCGATAAAAGCGTATAATATTTATGAATCCCGTGAAGAAGAAAGACTTGTAAAGGACTATATGAAATCTGGAGTAATAGACGAGGATAAGTTTGCTGGAACAGTTTTTGAATATGATCTTGAATACACTTTGAAAAATGGTGAAACAAAAGATTTTTCAGGTAAAGAGGTATATTACTGGGATGGATGTAAGCTAGTGTCTGTATCAGACTTTATGAAAGGACTTGGATAATGAGTAAAACTAAGAAGATAATGTTAACGGTGATTATATTAATAGTGACCTGTTGCGTGACAGCGGTATGCTCAATAAAGCTGTATTTACATTTTGCTCCGACACCACAGGAAAAGTCTATTATAGCCATAGTTGGCGAAGAAAATCTTAAAGATGTCGAGTCCGCTACATATAAGTTTGAAAGAACTTATTTTAATACAGATGGAACTACTGGTGAGATTGGTAGCGGTCGTTCTGATATTACTTGGGATGGATGGAAATAATTTATTTTAGTGTTCTTAGGGAAAGTTAACTCGCCGGATTTAGACTTTCTGACGTTTCAAATAATTTGAAAGGCTGGAATAAGTAACAAGATAACCTAAAACGAAACCAAGTCCATTAAGCTTGAAGATAAAAGCTTAATGGACTTTTTTGTTTAGTATGAAATTAGAATTTTAAGGTTGCGTTTTGATTTTGTAGGGAACTGCGTCCCCGCCGTTCCCTACAAGATTTCGCTCGTTGCGACGAGCGACCAAGACTCTGCCTTTGGAAACCGCAATTTTTGAAAAAATTGAGTAAACTTTTGATGTCGCTTCGCTATTGTGCCACGAGTCAACTATCCCCGCCGAACGGCGATTGGATGCAACGTCACGTTGCCCCTTTAAAAAGGGTTGACCTAAACTATGCTCCGTTCGGCGGGGTTAGTTAACTAACAACTATGAATATAAAAAAGGACTGTTAATAACAACAGTCCTTTTTCTTATATTTAATCGGCAACAGTCCCAGTATTAGTCTGAGATGTCGATGTTGCGGTTATCGAAACCTTTTGCAATCCAACTGCCCATACTTTATCATAATTAGGGAAACTTATTGTTGAATCAGCAGTGAAATTACTGCTCTGTACAGTGTATTTAAGCAGGTCGACAGAAACCAAAATATCCTTTTCTGTAATCTCCTCAATATCATCCTCAGGGCCGATAATGTCAAATGTCAAGCCATATGTATTGACTGTACAGTCGTAATTTGACGGTGCGTTGACAATAGAAATGTCATTGATTGTAACTGTTTTCTTTGCAAGCCCTTCTTGATTAAGCTTTACATTCACTGTTGAAACATTGGAAAGATCCTTGTAATTGGAAGGAATATCAAGGGTGAATGATTTATTGAAATCTAAGTCAAGGTCATAAAGAGGAATTGAACCGACATTCCATGTATCTATTTTTAAAAGCTCAGTATTAGGCGATGCAAGACTTATTTTATCAACGTTCAATTCAAGATTGAGCGAAGAAATATCAAAGTTTGCCGGAGCATAACGGATATCATAGGTAAGGTCAAGTTCTTTTTGCATATACACTGGAATATCAATTGTGAAATCCTTTTCATCAAACTTTATATTCTCAGTACTGATTTTCGATTCGTTTTTATCATAAAGGACAACATCACTGCTATGGAATGTGTATGCAGTGTCTAGCTTTTGCTTGGTTTCAACATAAATTTCAGCATTTTCAATGCTGTCAAGCTGAGTTGACGGGCCAGTTATTTCAATTGTTGAAGGCGTTACCTTGAATTCACTTCTGTCCATGTAAAGACCGTCGTCAGCAGTGATATTCGGCGCATTAACAGATAGCTCATACTCTCTTGTATCAATTTTATCAAACATAACCTCAACCTTTGAAGGTTTGATTTCTGTGACATCAAATTTTATATCCGTATCCTTGCTCTTAACACTGATATTAAGAGAGTGTTTACCAGCAGAATTTACATTCTCTATAACGGCACTTGCTGATAAATCCTCAGCAGTAAGGCTTCCTATTCTTGAACGGTCACCTTTAATTGTTACGGTTACATTTTTAATAGTGGAGCTGATTACGCTTAAATCGTTTTCTTCAGCCGACGTTCCAGTTATGTCGATAGTAAGCGGAATATTGGATAATGTTTTTGGTGTTGTCGGATAAATTGTTATTGAAATTACAAACCAAAGTAAAATTGCAATGACTATTGAATAAATCATCATTGCCATATTATTATTAAAAGAATTTAGTACGTTGTTTTTGATATTTTTTAGGAATTTCATTTATTTGCCCCCTTGTTACGGATGTTTCGTGGGCGTTTTTTCTTTGTTTCTATTGGCTTTGGGATTAGCGTTTCATGAAGATATTCATTTAGCTTAAAGCGTGTGAAGTCACGGCGAAGTTCTCCGTTCTCTGCAATTGAAATCTGACCAGTTTCTTCTGATACAGCGATAATAATTGCATCTGAGTTTTCACTCATTCCAATTGCTGCTCTATGACGTGATCCAAGCTTTTTATTTATTAATTCTTCCTTTTGTGGTTTTGGAAGGAAGCAGGCAGCAGCTAAAATCATGCCGTCACGCATTATAACTGCCCCGTCATGAAGCGGAGTATTTTTAAAGAAAATGTTTTCAAATAGTTCTTTACTTGGAACAGAATTTAAAATTGTACCCGTTTCAATTTGTTCACCAAGCCTTGTCTGACGTTCAATTACAATCAATGCACCTGTTAAAGTCGCCGAGAGGTCAACGCATGAATCACAGATTGCCTCAATCGCTATATTCCATCTTGTAGTTTCATCAGAATGTTCTCCGATTGAAAAGAAGTTCATTCCAATTTTCGTTCGGCCAGCTTTTTCTAATGCACGTCTTATTTCTGGTTGGAACATTATGAACAGCGCAAGCAAACCAATGTCCAATACACTCTTTATAAGATATGACATCGCCTTAAGCCCGATTAAGTTGCTTATTAAGTATGCAACAACGATGAATAGAATACCCTTGACAAGTTGTCCGGCTCTTGTTTCACGAATGAGATTTATTAAAATATAAACTAAATATGTCATCAATATTATATCTATAATATCCATGAACGTTATGGATTGTATGACATTCCAGACCATATTAAGTCCGTTTTTAACTGCGTACATAATCCACATCCTTTCTTATGTAATGAGGGGGGAGGTTCCCCCCCCTCTTTTTTTCTGTATAATATTATTCTATCACAAATACAGATAATTTCAATATCTTTTACGAATTTTCACACAATTTTTTTATTTCTTCCGTTAAACCATGAACCTGCTGCTCATTATTGAACACTGACGGTGCAAATCTGATTGTTCCGTCTTCAGTTCCGAGGGTTTTGTGTGCAAGCGGAGAACAGTGTAGCCCAGCACGAAGGCAGTATCCCTTTTCACTGAGTATCTCAGCGACATCTTCGGGCGGCATACCATCTATATTAAAAGAAACTACGGGAGCATATTTGACACCCGTGGTTCGATAAATAGTTATTTTCTTATTGTTAAGTGAATTTATAAATTTCTGGCAAAGCGTGTTTTCGTGTTCGTAAATTCTATTTGTTCCTCTTTTTTTAACAAATTCTATTCCAGATCCAAGTGCGATTATTCCAGAGGTATTTAATGTTCCGCTCTCAAGACTGTCTGGTAAAAAATCAGGCTGGAAAAGATTCATAGTTGAACTGCCTGTTCCACCTTGTATTATTGGCTGCATTCTATATTTTCCGTCTGTCATTAAAAGTCCTGTTCCAGAAGGTCCATAAAGTCCCTTATGCCCTGCGGCACATAGAATATTAATTCCGTCATTAAGCGAAACATCAAGTATTCCGCAAGCTTGTGCACCGTCCGCTATAAAGCAGATATTCCTGCTTTGACAAATTTTTGAAATTTCCTTATAAGGCAATATTCTTCCAGTTACATTTCCGGCAATTGTGCAGGCAATTGCTTTTGTATCAGGCCTTATAAGCTTTTTTAACGACTCAAGAAATTTTTCGTCATCATCATAAGCAGGAGCTATACTATAAGAAACATTCCGACTTTGAGATAGCGCATAAACCGGTCTTGCTACTGAGTTATGCTCTATGCTGCTTATGATTATATGCCCGCCGCCAAACATTATTCCTTGGATTGCATAATTTAGTGCCAGAGTGCAATTTAAAGTAAAAATAACATTTTCTGGTGATGCGCCGAAAAAATCTGCGGCGGCTTGTCGTGTATCAAAAACCTTTTCAGATGTGGCAAGAGTTAGCTTGTGTCCTCCTCTGCCAGCATTTCCACCATATTTCGAGATTGCTTCGTTTAACGCCCTTTTTACTGCTAGTGGTTTTGGAAAGGTTGTTGCGGCGTTATCAAAGTTAACCGTCATATTTAATACACCGTATTGTTTAAGCGTTTTCCGTACTCTATTCTGTTACGGCTGAGAAATGCCATCACTTCCTCAGGATCACCGTTTACAACCAAAACATGAGTGCACCCCAGATTGGACACCTTTGGGGCTCTTTTTATCTCGCTTTTATATCCTGCAGCGGCAAGAGTTCGCTTTGCTTTGATTGCATGAGTGACAGAGGGCATAGTTACTGTTGTTTTGTTCATATCAGTCTCCTATCGGCGTGAAAATAATCACGCTGTCACCCGTAATTTACAGAAGAAAAATGAGCAAAGTTATAGGGCATATCTATTAATCTCATTTTCATCAAAATTAGCTCGTCAATTTCTTTTATTTGTGTAGTTGCGAACAAAAGAAAGAATCAAAGAAAAAGGATTTTCTAAGGCATTAAGCATTTCGCCCGTTGCGACGGGCGACCAAGGCTCTGCCTTTGGAAACCGCAATTTTTTGAAAAAAATGAGTAAAACTTTTGAATCGCCATTCGACAGATATAGTTTACTATTTCAGACGGAGGTTAATAGATATGCCCTATATTGCCTACATTCCTCTGCGTAATATTATTATATGAACACTGCTCGATTTGTGTTACATTTTGTCAAAAGTGAAACACAGTGTGAAGAAATGCCAGAACCATCACCTGTAAAGCCTAATTTTTCTTCCGTTGTGGCTTTTACGTTTACCTGTGAGATATTGCACTCGCAGGCTGCTGCAATATTTTTTCTCATCTGTTCGATATGTGGAGCAAGCTTTGGGGCTTGGGCAATAATTGTTGCGTCGAGATTTCCGAGGGTATAACCATTTTTCTGAATAAGCTTATAAACGTGTTTCAGAAGAACAATACTGTCAGCACCCTTATACTCAGGGTCAGTGTCAGGAAAATGTTTTCCTATGTCGCCCAAGGCGAGTGCACCTAAAAATGAATCCATTACTGCGTGGACTAATACATCAGCATCTGAATGCCCAAGCAAGCCCTTTTCATACGGGATTTCAACTCCGCCTAGTATAAGCTTTCTGTTTTCGACAAGGCGGTGTACGTCATATCCATGTCCAATTCTCATTGTGCTTCCTCCAAAAGAAGATTTGCTATTTTTATATCCTCTGGTGTAGTGATTTTTATATTAGTATAATCGCCGACTGTCATGCAAACCTTGACACCAATTGCTTCGGCAAGCTGGCAATCATCAGTGTAATCAAGATTATGTTCAAGTGCAAAATCGACTGCTTCAAAGTAAATACGGCGTTTGAAAATCTGTGGGGTTTGTGTTATGTAAAGTGACGGACGGTGAGGAGTGTCTATTATTAAACCGTCGTTTACAATTTTAATCGTGTCCTTTACTGGAACGCCAAGAACTGCTCCGCCAAAAATAGACGCATCATATGCCGTTTTTGCTATATGCTCTGCTTTTACAAGCGGTCTTGCACCATCATGGATTGCGATAAGCTCTGTTTCTGGACTTATTTTTTTAAGCCCGTTAAAAACGCTTGCCTGACGTGTTTCGCCAGCATCGGCGAAATCAACAAGCTTTGTTATGTTTAGTTTTTCAGCAGTAAGCTTAATCTGTTGCTTGTCACATTCACGGCAAACAACAACAATGTCTTTTACTTCGGGGCATTGCTCGAAGGTCTGTAATGTCTTTCCGACAACAATTGTATCTCCAAGCGGTAAAAGCAGCTTATTAACTCCACCCATTCTTGATGAACTGCCCCCACACACTATAATAGCTGATATAGTCATTAGGTATTCCTCCATTTAAAAAATTATCCATTATATAAAGTATACCATTTATTTCATACGGTGTAAAGTGCTGATGAAATATTATTATCCGATATGATGATTTAATCAGAGGACCTTAATTGCAGAAGGCATAAAAATACTATTTGCTTTTTCGTCACAATGTATGAAATTTCGCCAGTTTAAACGATTAAGACTGAACTTGACTTGTGCAAAAAGTACATATAAAATTCGAGCGAAATGTATACAAACTGCGTAGGGATGGGATTCTTGAGTTTTTACAGTGGCATTGTTAGTTGATTAAACTGCCATTGACAATTTATTTTTTTAATGATAAAATAAATCTACTATAAAAAATAATGGAGGTAAATCTTATGAGCATTTTAAAAAAGACATTAAGCTTAGTCCTTTCAATGGTTTGTACTACGAGTTTTTTATTCAGTGGAACAGGCTCATTGATTGCAAACGCAGAAACATATGGAGATTATGAGTATTCAATTGCTAATAATGAAGTCGTAATAACAAACTACACAGGTACTGCTGAGTCTGTTAATATTCCAGCGGAAATTGACGGTTTGCCTGTTGTGGAGATCGGTACTTTTGTATTTGCGCTGACAGATGAAAATGGGAGTACTACTGGTCCTAACACAACACTTAAGAATGTGACAATTCCAGAGGGCATAATTACTATATCTAAAGGTGCATTCTATTATTGTACCAATCTTGAGAGCCTAACAATTCCTGAAAGTGTAGGGAATATAGCTACACATGCATTTTGTGGTTGTTCAAGTCTGGAAAGCTTAACAATAAAAAATTCAGAGTGTACAATTTTTGATTCAGACTACACTATTTCAACTAAAGCAAAAATCTATGGTTATGAGGGTTCAACTGCTGAAGCTTATGCAACAAAGTATTTACGTACTTTTGAGGCACTTGCTGAAGAAGCTCCAGACGGTCTGGAATATGAAGCTTTTGACAGCGATGAGGATGAAATTAATGATAGTGTTAAAATAACAAACTATACAGGTTCTGCTGAATCTGTTAATATTCCAGCGGAAATTGACGGTTTGCCTGTTGTGGGGATAGATAGGGAAGCATTTTCAAAAAATGAAAGTATTGAAAGTGTAATTATTCCTGATAGCGTAACTACAATAGGGGTGTTAGCTTTTTGGGGTTGTATAAATCTTAAGAGCGTAAAACTTTCAGAGAATTTAATAACTATTAATGATACTGCTTTTGCAGCGTGCATCAATCTTAGTAACATAACAATTCCAAATAAAGTAAAGGTAATAGGCTCGAGTGTATTTAATAGTTGCACAGGGCTTGCAAGTGTAACTCTTCCAGAGGGCTTAGAGAGTATAGGTAATTTTGCATTTAGAAAGTGTGTATCTATTGAGCACTTGACAATACCAGCGAATGTGGAAAGTCTAGAGAAAGACGTCTTTGATAGTTGTACAGGCCTGACAAGACTGACAATAAAGAATCCAGAGTGTATAATTTACGATTCAGAAAATGTTATTCCTGATTCAGCAACAATTTATGGCTACAAGGGTTCAACTGCAGAAGCTTATGCTACAAAGTATTCACGTGATTTTGAAGCGCTTATAGCTGGTCTGGAATATGCAGCTTTTGATAGTGATGGTGATGGAACTGATGATAGTATTAGAATAACAAAATATACAGGTTCTGCAACTGACTTGGAAATCCCAGAAACAATTGATGGTTTGTCTGTTGTGGAGATAGGAGCAGAGGCATTTAAGGATTGTAAAACTCTTGTAAATGTAACAATCCCAGACAGCGTAATGACCATAGGGGCTAGTGCTTTTAAAAATTGTACAAATCTTTTCAGTGTAATAATTCCAGATGGAATAACAATTATCGACGAGTATGTTTTTCAAAATTGTGAAAGCCTTGAAAGAGTGGAAATTCCTGCTGGTGTTATTAGTATAGGTACGGGTGCATTTATGAGCTGTACAAATCTCGGAAGCGTAACTCTTCCAGATGGATTAAAGAGTATAGGCTATTTTGGATTTAGAAATTGTAAAGCAATTGACAGTTTGACACTTACAGAAAATGTAGTATTAGAACCATGCACATTTATGGGATGTATTGGGCTGACAAGTTTAACAATTGAAGATGGTGTAGAAGGTTTAAGTAGTTCCTCATTCAGTGGTTGTACAGGCTTAACCAGTGTAATACTTCCAGAGAGTATAGAATCTTTAGGCGATGGTGCATTTGAGGGTTGTACAGGCTTGATAAGTTTGACAATAAAAAATGCCAAGTGTCGTATCGACGATTCGGAAAAAACTATTTCAGCTACAGCAACGATTTATGGTTATGAAGGTTCAACTGCTGAAGCTTATGCGACAAAGTATTCACGTACTTTTGTGGCACTAGAGCCTCCTGTTACAACAACAATTCCTGTAACTACTACTGAAACAGTGGAAACAACAATTGTTACAACAACAGAAGAAATTCCAGCTGGTTTGGAATATGAAGCTTTTGACAGCGATGGTGATGGAACTGATGATAGTATTAGAATAACAAAATATATAGGTTCTGCTACTTCTGTTAATATTCCAGCTAAAATTGATGAGTTGCCAGTTGTGGAGATAGGAACTTTTGCATTTGCAATTACAAATCAATTGGGGATCATTACTGGTCCAAACACAACTCTTAAGAATGTGACAATTCCAGAGGGTGTAATTACTATATCTATGGGTGCGTTTTATGGCTGTACAAGTCTTGAGAGCGTGACAATTCCTGCAAGTGTAGAGAATATAGGTGAAGAGGCATTTTCCAGCTGTTCAAGCCTAGAAAGCATAACAATAAAAAATCCAGAGTGTATAATTGCTGATGATTATGAGACTATTTCAGATTCAGCAACAATCTATGGCTATGTAAATTCAACAGCTCACAAATATGCTTCAGAATATGGACGTGATTTTGAAGCGCTAACTCCTCCAGTTACAACGATTCCAGTAACTACTACTGAAACAGTGGAAACAACAATTGTTACAACAACAGAAGAAATTCCAGATGGTTTGGAATATGAAGCTTTTGACAGTGATGGTGATGGAACTGATGATTGTATAAAAATAACAAACTATACAGGTGATGCTACTTCTGTTAATATTCCAGCTAAAATTGATGGGTTGCCAGTTGTGGAGATAGGTGAGTATGCATTTGCTCTGACAGATGAAAATGGGAATGCTATTGGTGCTAACACAACTCTTAAGAATGTGACAATTCCAGAGGGTGTAATTACTATATCTAAGTGTGCATTTTTTTACTGTACAAGTCTTGAGAGCGTGACAATTCCAGTAAGTGTAGAGAATATAGGTGAAGAGGCATTTTCCTACTGTTCAAGTCTAGAAAGCATAACAATAAAAAATCCAGATTGTATAATTGCTGATGATTATGAGACTATTTCAGATTCAGCAACAATCTATGGTTATGCAAATTCAACAGCTCACAAATATGCTTCAGAATATGGACGTGATTTTGAAGCACTAACTCCTCCAGTTACAACGATTCCAGTAACTACTACTGAAACTGTGGAAACAACAATTGTTACAACAATAATTCCAGTAACTTCAGCGGAAGAAACAACAACAATCGCAGTAACAACAACTGCACCAGTTACAACAACAATCCCAGTAACAACAGCTGCTCCAATTACAACAACAAAGCCAGTGACAACAACAGTAGTGACAACTACCAAGGCGGTTACAACGACAATTCCAGTAACAACAACAGTAGTGACAACTAGCAAGGCGGTTACAACAACAATTCCAGTAACAACAACAGTAGTGACAACTACCAAGGGGGTTACAACAACAGTACCAGTAACAACAACAGTAGTAACAACTACCAAGGCGGTTACAACAACGGTTCCAGTAACAACAACAGTAGTAACAACTACCAAGGCAGTTACAACAACAGTACCAGTAACAACAACAACAACAATTCCTGTAACAACAACAGTTCCAGTTACTACAACTGCACCAGTAACAACACAGCAACCACTCAAGGGTGACGTTTCTCATAGTGGACACCTTGACCTTTATGATGTAATTATGATTGCACAACATATGTTGAAAAAAATCACTTTTACAGCTGAAGATCTTGAAATTGCTGACTTTGATTGTAATGGTAAGGTTGACTTGTATGATGCAATTGGTATTGCGAAAGAACTTGTTAAAATAAAAATGGAAAGCTAAAATAAAAAAGTCCCGAAACTGAAAAGTTTCGGGGCTTTTGCTTGTCTAAATGAAAAGTTTATTTCACTGGCTGACCAATTGATTCTCAATACAATAAGATGCCTTAACGGATTCAAGTGCATCAAAGACTTTGTGATACACAACCTGATTCGGATAGCGTCTGTAATCAATAAACACTGAAATACCACCTTCGTAAAAATACTCCAGTATCGCTGCTGCACAACCAGCACTTCGGCTTTTACCATATTCACACTGGCAAATAATGTCCAAACCGTTAGCATAAGCTACGTAAATGAACCTTGCCAGTTTGTTAACTTCTGGGAAGTATGTTTCGTAGGTTAGATCTTTTTCACGCAGATGATCATTGCTCACCTAATAAATATCCAATTTACGACAGTATAAATGCTCAACTATTTACTAAACTTTTCGGATTTAAAGATAACTGAAACTATTTAGAGTATGTGCATTTCTTTAAGCAGTTCTGCTCCTTAATCAACTGTACTATATGTAACAAAAATGATGGTTTTTATATTGACAAATACATTCAATCAATTGGTAAAAGGACAATGAACGTAACAATTTATTCCCGCAAAGAGATTGAATTATTCCTTGCAGTCGATAAATTCCCATCTAATTCGGCAGTTATCAGCTTTTACGATCCAAAGTTTCGCCATGCTGACAAGAGCTATACCCATGTAGATTACAAAGAAAAAAGTAATCGTGTATTTTTCGTCGAAATAATTCTTGAGAAATTTTTCCTCGATTTTTAACCAGGGTGGAGTTGTTGTTTTCAAGTCAGTCAGAAACTTTCTATATCCCTCGGCATTAGGATTGTTAATTATAGTTGTTGACATAATAGTTACCTCTTATAATATTGCTCCGCCAACTAAACATCGCTGTCAATATTTAATTGGTGGAACAATATAATTTTTTCATAATTATAAAAAATCTCAAAACTACGTTTGAACTCATTAAAAATCCGTTTGTCTTTTGAAGTGTCAAGTACTGCAAATACAACTTCATCAAAGTAGTTTTCAAGCCCCTCATCTTTAAGTAGTTCTCTAAATAATCTTCCTACAGTATATGGATCATTTCTGAAAACACCACATCCATATGCACCCAGAACAAGAATACTGTCGCCATTCTCTGTAAATACCTGTAAGACTTTTCTCATGCGATTTTTCATAACTGTATTTGCTGTATCTTGGCTACCCTCGTTTCTTGAAAGATACACACTCATATTGACAGCTGGAGCTGTAAGGATGTTTGCAGTAAATGGCTTTACAAGTGTATATTCACCATCTCTGATGAAAACAACATCTTTGGAATATATCATGCAATCGGTATATAAAGCTGTTCCACATTGTCTGTTTGTTTCGTAATATTTAGAATTCTCAGTCTTTATCTGTGTTAAATAAAGGTTACTGCAGGCTGCTAAGCTTTCTTCCTGTGCCATAGCTCCATTAAGGAATCCACACCAGCATTCTTGGCACTGGCGAAATTAAGTACTCCTAAAGATGTACTAGACTTGTTCACACTGTTTTTGTATTGTTTTTTCTCAATATATGTGATATACTAGTATCAAAGAAGAACGGAGGTGCTTTCAAATGGGAATATATTTAAATCCAACAAATGTAGACTTTCAGGAGGTTATAAATTCAGAGATTTATGTTGATAAAAGCGAACTGATATTGTATTCAAATAATGTTCTGAGAACAAGCCAAAAATATATCTGCGTCAGCCGTCCAAGACGTTTTGGAAAGTCAATGGCTGCGAATATGCTTACCGCCTATTATGGCAGAGGTTGCGAGTCAAAGGAAATGTTTAGAAACCTGAAAATTTCACAGTCACCAACATTTGAAAAGCATCTGAATAAGTATAATGTAATTCACATTAATATGGTGAATTTTTTGGGACGTGCAAATTCTGTTGAGGAAATGCTGGAGTATCTTTCTAAAAGAATTTTACACGAGTTGAAGCGTGAATATAAGGATATCGATTGTTTTGATTGGAACGATTTATTGACTGTTTTGGAAGAGGTCTTTTTTGAAACTGGTATTCCGTTTGTATTGGTTATCGACGAATGGGATTGTATTTTCCGCATTCACAAGTTTGATACCGATTCGCAAACAAAATATCTGAATTTTCTTAGAAATATACTAAAAGATAAAAGCTATGTGGCACTTGCGTATATGACAGGCATTTTGCCAATCAAGAAGTACGGTGAACATTCTGCACTTAACATGTTCACAGAATTTTCTATGACATCAGCAGAGCCAATCGCAGAGTTTAACCATGCGGTTCGAGAATCAACATGTATGATAAGGCTAGCAAGAGCCATAGTTGCGAGATTGAGAAGATAGCGTTATAAATGCGTTGAAATTGCATTTAATAAAATTATAGAAGGCTTGTTTGTATGCTTTACAGTGTGTAGACAGGCTTTTTTATTTTTATATTTTAGGACTATAAAATAAAAAAAGAATCAGTATAAAGCAAAATTTATCCGATTATGGGACTTTATCCCAAAAAACTCTCGCGCAATTCCACTCTGGTGGGGTTTCTTACCTTTTTCGATGAAGATCTTGAAATTACCGACTTTGATTTATACGATGCGATTGGTATTGCGAAAGAGCTTCTTAAACTAAAAATAAAAATAAAATTAAAAAGTCCCGAAACTGCGATGTTTCGGGATTTTTGTATATTGAAAAACATTTACAATATTGATTTTTTGATAGATTCACCCTCTGATAGATGAATGGTGTTACTTTTCTTTTTTATCCATATGACACATAGAAGAATTAGGACAACCAGAACACTTACACCCGCAAGCTGATTTCCCTGCCTTCTTATCCTTATGCAACTTCATTACAGCCAATGCAACAACTAACGCAAGAATAACTGACACAATTATTGTCGAAATATTTTTCACTATAAAATCAATCATATAAATGCTCCCTTTAAAAATCGGCTAGTCTTCTAAAATAGAATAATACAGCCTGTCATAATAATTTCCGTCGATGTAAAAATAATCTCTGAGAGTTCCATCAAGCTTAAAACCACATTTTTCAATTACCCTTTTTGACGGAATATTATTTGATCTATGACAAATCTGAACCTTATGTAATTTAATATTTTCAAGTCCATATTTTATAACTTCTCTTAAAGCTTCTGTACAATATCCATTACATTGATATTCAGATCCTATACAATATTCAATTTCCCCAAAATGATTCTGACTATCCATAAGAAAATAAGCTATCTGACCAATACAGCTATTATTTTCCTTAAGTATGATTGCCCAACGATAGTATTCATTTTTTTCATATCCAGAAATATACTTTTCCAGAAGATTTTCTACATCCGTAACTGTCGGATATACTGGTTCACCATAAGATTTCTGAAGTTCTTCATCAGATGCCCAATTATTAAATACTGCTTCAGTATCATTCACTGTAAATTTTCTGAGAATAAGTCTTTTCGTTTCAATTATCTGAGTACCTACATGATTTAACATAATTACACCTCACATTAAATTTTGGTTTATATCAAGACTATTAATCGGTTAGTGTTCACTAACTATATATAATAATACATCTAAAACCTTATATTGTCAAGAAAATAATTAATGTGTTTTAAAATTTGTAACGTTTAACAATAGCATAGGTTATCTATCGCTAACTGTTTGTATTATATAATAAAAAAATTATAATTGGTAATAGGTATTTTAAATCGTAACTATTACCGCTGAACGGCGATTGGGTGCAACGTCACGCTGCTTTTGTGAGAAATTACAATTATGCGTTTATCGTGCATAATATAAATCCCCTAAATTCTCCTACGTCAAACGCATGATAGGCTATTTTACACAAATATTTTTTTATATTTATATGATACAACATCATTTACACCTTGTTTTTCGCAAATTCTTTGTTTATTTGGATAATCACGGCATAATTTATTGTGTAATTTGTATGCTCATGCGTTTGTCGTGTAAATTCTCCTTGATATAAGTATATGTTTATGATATAATGTTATTACAAATAAATATATGGAGGATGAAATGTCAGTATTAGAAGTAACGAATCTATGCAAGCAATACACAAAAGTGCTTGCAGCAAATAATGTTTCCTTTTCAATTGAAGAAGGTGAAATATTTGCATTGATAGGCCCTAATGGTGCCGGAAAAACAACTACAATCCGAATGATATCCACCCTTATTAAGCCAACCTCAGGTGATGCAATTATCAGTGGCCACAGCATTCTGACCGAACCTGAAAAGGTAAGACAATCAATCACTTATCTCCCTGATGAAGCAGGTGCTTACAAAACCATGACTGGAAAAGCCTATTTGAAATTCATGGCTGGAATGTTTGCAAAAAATAAAGCTGAAATCGAAGAATTTTCTGCTCGTGCAGAAAAAATATGCGGTCTTGGGGAACGTTTAAATGAAAAAATCGGTTCGTACAGCCGTGGAATGATTAGAAAACTCCTTCTTTCAAGAGCAGTTATGACACGTCCAAAGCTTGCTATTCTTGATGAACCTACAAGCGGACTTGACGTTATTAATGCACTTGAAATACGCAAAATGATTAAAGAGCTTTCAAAGACTGAGAAAATGTCATTTTTACTTTCTTCCCACAATATGCTTGAAATTGAGTTTGTTTCCGATAAGGTTGGCATAATAGCTGGCGGAAAATTACTTGAAATCGGAAAAACAGATGAACTCAAGAAAAAATATGACTGTGCAAACCTTGAAGAAGTTTTTGAAAGGGTGGTGAAGCAAAAATGAAGTTTCTGAATCTTCTTAAAAAGGAACTCCACGAGCTTGTAAATGCTCAGATGATAATTGGTCTTGTTGTAACAATGGTAATGCTTCTTTCAGTTGGTCAGGTAATGTCATCCGTTGTGGATGATGCCACTTCTGAAATGGGAACTGTAAATATAAGTGACCATGACGACACTGAATTTACAAGAAATATCATTTCTTCCCTTGAAACAACTGGATTCAGCATTAACCTTATATCCGAAGATAATGCCGACAGAGCCGCACTTCTTGAAGAAATCGAGTGCGAAAGTCTTATTATTATCCCTCAGGGTTTCACTGATGATGTAATTTCTGAAAAGTCTGATGGAACTGCTTCTTCAGGTACTATCGAGCTTGTAACTTCCATGAAAACAACATCAGCACTAGCAACAATATCTGATAAAACCTCTGCTGCTTCAGGAATTATAAGTGATTTAGTAAAAAACGAGATAATGATTAACAAGGGACTTGATGATAATGATATTCAGACAATTAACAATCCTGTTATGTTAAATGAAGTGACAGTTGTTAACGGTAATTCTGCAAATATAGGTACATCAGTCCTTGCGAATATATTGCAATCCCAGAGTATGTTTATACCGATTGTTGTGTTTATCCTTGTAATGTTTACATCGCAGATGATTATTTCTGCAATTTCTACTGAAAAAATTGATAAAACGCTTGAAACACTTCTTTCCGCACCAGTTTCAAGGCTTTCAGTTTTAAGTGCCAAAATGCTTGCTGCTGCAATAGTTGCTATAATAAATGCCGGCGTTTATATGATTGGATTTTACGGATACATGGGTTCTATGCTTGAAAGCACAACTGAAAGTGTTCCAGTTAATGATTATATGCAGACACTCGGATTAAATATGGGCATTTCAGGTTATGTTTTTGTCGGACTTCAGATGTTCATGACAATCATGATATGCCTTGCTGCTGCTCTTATACTTGGTGCATTGGTTAATGATGCAAAATCAGCACAGACAATGCTAATGCCTATAATGGTTATGGCAATGATTCCTTATATTGTTTCTATGGTTTATGACATTAATATGCTCTCACCTGTCATGAGAACGATAATCTATGCTATTCCGTTTACTCATACATTCAACGCAATAAACAATATAATGTTCGGAAACATGAATCTTTATTGGTTCGGGCTTATATATCAGCTTGTTCTGTTTATTGTCTTTATGTTTTTCGCAGTCAAGCTATTCACTTCCGATAAAATCTTTACAATTTCTCTGAATTTTGGTCAGAAAAAGAAAATGAAGAAAAAATAAAAATGTTAGGATATTTATTAATCATCGGCTGTCAAAGTTAACTTACTGGCACAATAGCGAAGCGAAAGTAGTTTAGGTCAACCCTTTTTAAAGGGTTGCGGTTTCCAAAGGCAGGGCCTTGGTCGCTCCGCAGAGCGAAAGCAGCGTGACGCTGCACCCAATCGCCGTTCGGCGGGGTTAATTTTAGGGACTCGTAAGAGACTTTTTCTTTGGTTCTTTCTATTTTGCGATAGAAAAAAGAAAGAACATAGAACTCGTTAAGGGTTTGAGGGTTAGTTGAGTTGATAGGCTTAGTTATTCTGAAGTTTTCGGAACGGCTAGGACGCCGTTCCCTAAAAAATCAAAAAGCAATCTTAAAATTCTAATTTCTTACTAAACAAAAAAGTCCATTAAGCTTTTTATCTTCAAGCTTAATGGACTTTGATTTTGTTTTAGGTTATCTTGTTACTTATTCTAGCATTTTAAATAATTTGAAAGGCAAATAGAACTCGACGTGGGCATGCCCCTCTTTAAAAAGGGTTAACCTAAACTATGCGGCATTCGTCGGGGGTTAGTTAACTTCGCCCGCTGAACGGCGATTGGGTGCAGCGTCACACTGCTTTCGATTTGCAGCTATTAGTTAACAAACCTTAGCGCCTCAAACACATCAAGCTAACATTATGTTGCCTCAGTAGCAGATAATCTCTTTATATATGACTGATATATTTCCTGAATGTCTTCTGGACGCTGACCGTCTTTTCCCTCACTATTTGGATCATTAGGCTGACCAAACGTTACAGAATAAAGGTATATCACACCTTCAAAGTCGTACTGACAGCTAACAGAAATTTCACTGAATTTCTCGAAGTTTTCATCTGTTTCAAATTTAACACTGACAATACCAAAATTTCCGTTGTTAGCAAATATTGTTTTAGTGTCAAGTTCTGTCGGATTAAACTTTACGCTAACCTTGTATGGCATTTCTTTATTTCCGGTTTTACTTTTTTCAATTGTTGTTTCAACATCAGATTCAAGTAACTGAGAAAGTATTCCTCTATATTTTTGGTTAAGTGACTCAAATTCAAAGTCTTCCCACTTAGCTTCGTTTGTGTCAGGGTAATAGTATGTTGCTTCTGAAATAACTGTAAGTGCATTATTTCTATAATATTTTATTGCACCACTTGCATCATACTCCAAAAAAGCACTGTCATTTCCGAGCTTTGATGCTTCGATAAGAGTATTAGCAGAATCAGCTGTTTTAGAAATCTGACTATAGTAATCGTCCTCTGTACCATTTTCAGAAACATAGTTTTTAAAATCTTCATAGATTTTTTTATTTTCTTCGCTGTCATCTCCACAAGCACAAAGGCTGATTGTCATGGCCACAGCTAAAATAAGTGTAATGATTTTTTTCATTTATTCGTCCTCACAGTTTGTTATTGCTCCCATTGGGCAAGCTTCATAGCACATACCACAACCAGTACATTTATTGTAATCTATAATGGCATGAAAGTCAACTACTTTTATAGCGTCATTCAAACACTTCTTCTCACAGATTTTACATCCGATACAACCATTTGAGCATGATTGTTTAGTAATTTTTCCATTATCTTTAGATGAACATTTAACATCAATATGTTTTTCAACAGGCTTTATAGAAATAAGACTGTTAGGGCATATTTCAATACACTTTCCACACGCCTCACATATACCAGTTACTTCAGCAACCCCGTTTATAACCTCAATTGCGTTTACGTTACAGACCTTTACGCAGTCGCCGTAACCTAAACAGCCGAAATTACAAGCCTTCTCGCCATCATAAAACCTTTTTGCTCCCGCACAGCTTTGAATACCATCAAATTCAAAACGTGTTTTTACAGCCTCACAGTTTCCACGACAGTGAACAACAGCAGTTTCAGGGGTTACAGCCATCGGTTCTGTTCCCAGTATGCTGCTGATTTTAATGCTCACATCAACTCCACCTGGTTTACATAGATTTGTTGGTGCATTGTTTTCTACTATTGCGTTTGCATAGTCTGCACATCCTGCAAACCCACAAGCTCCGCAATTTGCCTGAGGCAGAGAGTCACTTATTTGTTCAATTCGCTCATCTGTTTTTACATAGAAAAACTTTGAAGCTGCTGTCAGGAGAATTCCTGAAATAAGTCCTAAAACTGCAAAAATAAGTATTGGTACTAAATATGTTGTCATTTTTTATTCTCCCTTCATTCAACTAATAAGTCCCGAAAAAGCCATAAAGCTTAACGAAACAATTGAAGCAGCTATAAGTGTAGAAGGGATACCCTTAAATGTTTCTGGGATGTCAGCTGTTTCAAGTCTTGAACGTACACCAGAGAAAAGAATGAGTGCAAGAGAAAAACCTACCCCAGCGAATATTGAATTTACTATTGATTGTAAAAATGTGTAGCCATTGTCTATATTCAGAAGTGTTACACCTAAAACAGCACAATTTGTTGTAATTAACGGAAGATAAACGCCAAGTGAATTATAAAGCGGTGGCATTACCTTTTTCAAGATGATTTCAACAAGCTGTACAAATAATGCAATAATCAGAATGAAGGCGACAGTGTTTAAGTATTCAAGCTTGTTTGGCACAAGAATATGCCAATAAACAGGGTATGTAATCGCAGTTGCACAAGCCATTACAAATATAACAGCCGCTCCCATTCCAAGACTTGAAGAAAGCTTTTTTGAAACACCAAGGAAAGGACAGATACCCATGAACTTTGAAAGAACAAAGTTATCAACAAAAATTGCCGATATCATAATAACGAAAATTTCTTTCATTACTCTCCTCCTTTTCTTCCAGAACAGCTTTCAGCATTAGGACATCCTGCACACCCGATTTTCTGCGGTGGCTTTTTGCCAGCAAATTTATTCACCATAGCAATTACAACACCAAGTACAAAAAAACCACCAGCTGACATTACAAATACAGACATAGGCTCTTTAATAAACGGAATATTAATTTCCATCCATGAGCCAGAGCCTAAAATTTCTCTTATTGAACCCATGATAAATAGGGTAAGAGTAAAGCCTAAACCCATTCCAAGTCCGTCAAGTGCTGATGGAATAACTTTATTTTTACATGCAAACATTTCTGCACGTCCTAAAATAATACAGTTTACTGTTATAAGGTTCAGGAATGTTCCTAAAGCGTCATAAAGGCTTGGTATAAAGCCATGTAGTAAGAAGCTTATGAATGTAACAAAGCCAGCAATTATAACGATATAGCAAGGAAGCTTAACTGCCTTTGGAATAACATTTTTAAGAAGTGAGATAACGATATTTGAACATACAAGTACAAAGGCTGTCGCTAACCCCATACCAATGCCGTTTATTGCCTGAGTTGTAACTGCCAGTGTCGGACACATACCTAAAAGCCCCACAAGGTTAGGGTTCTCTTTTATAAGTCCTTTGGTAAATTCCTTTAGATTACCCATTTAAGATTTCCTCCTTGTGTTTATTGTAGGTGTCTATAGCAAGATTAACTGCGGACTTCATTCCGTTAGATGAATATGTCGCACCAGTAATAACCTCAAAGTCATATTCTGTTGAGGACTTGCCGATAAACTGTTTAATGAAGCCTGGAGTTTCTTTCACCTTTGTTCCAAGTCCAGGAGTTTCATCAATTGAAAGAAAGCTCATTCCTTCGATTTCACCATTTTCATCAAAACCTATCAGAAGATGAAGTCCGCCCTTTGCATAACCGTCGGCAGTAATTTCAAAAATAATTCTTCCGTTTTCATCATATGTTACAGAATTAATACCATCAAGGTTTATATCAACAGGCTTATAATCGGAATCTCCGAACGTTTCAGAGAGTGACTGATTAAACTTTTCTTTTTGAGCATCGACTATTTTATCTTTTGTTGCAGAATTAGCAACAACAAGTAATGCGCATACAATAACAGAAATAAGTGTAAGTACTAATGTAGGCATTATTTTTTCTTTCATTTTTCTTTTGCCTCCTTTTTTGCACCGAATGGCTTTGCCATAGTAAATCTGTCAATATAAGGAGTTACTATATTCATAAGTAGGATTGCAAATGAAATTCCCTCTGGATAGCTTCCGAACTGTCTGATAATAAATGTTATTAGTCCACAGCCTATTCCAAAAATCAATTTTCCTTTTGATGTAATCGGAGTTGTAACGTAGTCCGTTGCCATGAAAAATGCCCCCAGAAGAAGTCCACCAGCCAGTACATTGTAAATAACATCGTTACCAGCAATCAGGTCAAGCAGTGCAACTGTTCCGATAAATGCAATCGGAGTTACGGGAGAAATAATCTTTCTTATAATAAGATAAATTCCACCAAGTAAAATGGCAAGAGAACACGTTTCGCCAATACATCCGCCAATATTCCCGAGAAATAAGTCTTTATATGAGGCATCGCCTGTTACAAGCGGTGTTGCACCTGTTATAATTTCATCTGCTTTGTAATATTTCGGTATTACCCAGCTTGTCATATTTGAAGTAAATGATAGCATTAACACAATTCTTCCGACAATGGCAGGGTTTGCGAAGTTTTGCCCTAATCCGCCAAAAAGTTGCTTTACAATAACAATTGCAGCAAAACAGCCGATTCCCGCCTGCCAGAAGGGGAGAGTTACAGGTAAGTTTAATGCAAGGAGCAGGCCAGTTAAAACAGCGCTTAAATCACCGATTGTCTGTTCTCTTTTCATAACAATTCTTGTGATTCCCTCGAAAAGTATGCAAGAAAGAATACAAAAAGTGATGAGCATGATTGCTCTTAATCCGAAATATATTCCCGCTGATATAACGGCTGGCATGAGTGATAAAATAACACATAGCATGATACGTTTTGTTGTCATGTTAGATCTGATGTGTGGTGAGGGAGAAATTCTTAAAATATTCAATGTTCAGTTTTCCTTTCAGTTTGTTTTTGATGTCAACAACTTGGCAAGCTGATTTGTTTCTGCAAGCTTTCTTCCAGCAGGACAGACATAAGTACAACTACCGCAGTTCATACAGAGATTGTTTTTCAACGATTTTATTGATTTAATATCACGTCTGTTATAAGCCTTTTCAATTTCAGTTGGCATAAGATTTATCGGACACGCTTTAATACATTTTCCGCATCGAATACAATTTGTAATAGTTGGTATAGTATATTTTTCAAATGCCAAAATTGCATTTGTTGATTTTATAACAGGAAATTCAACATCAAAGTTGCAAATACCCATCATAGGGCCGCCTGATAGGAGTTTATTCATTTTTTCAATGTCACATTGTGCAAATGAAAGTATTTCAGAAAATGGAGTTCCTATTGGTGCAAATATATTACATGGATTTTTTATTATATCACCGTCAACGGTTATACGCCTTTTAATAAGTGGCATACCTGTTTTCATATACTGGGAAATCAAAGCAACGGTTGATACATTTAAAACTATTGTGCCTGCGTCGGACGGAAGCTGTCCTTCTCTAATAATGCGACCTGTTGTGTTGTAAATAAGCACCTTTTCAGCACCTTGTGGATAGCTTGATGGGAGCACATTAACTGAAATTTCTGGATAAGCAGCGGTTTTGTCCTTAAGTAGTGAAATAGCATCCGGTTTATTACTTTCAATTCCTATTATAGTAGATTTGATGTCAGCAAATTTCATTACTGTAAGAATACCGTCAATAACAGAATCACAATCTTCTATTATCTGGCGATGGTCTGATGTTATATAAGGTTCACATTCTGCTGCGTTAATAATAAGCATATCAATTGGATTTTTAGGATTTGATTTGATATGTGTTGGAAATCCTGCACCACCCAAACCAGCAATACCACTTTTTTTCATGGCTTCAATAAATTCTTCTCTGGAATTTACAGTTGGCGGAGCGATATACTCTGAAACAGTTTGTTTTCCGTCTGTTTCTATTGTAACAGCCTTACATCCTCCCCCACTTGCAAGCTTGATGTCTGTTATTTCCTTAACTACTCCTGAAACAGAAGAATGAACAGGAACAGATAAAAATGCATCAGTATCGCCAATTTTCTGACCGACAGAAACTGTATCACCAATACTCACAATTGGTAAGCATGGCTTTCCCATGTTCATAAGCATTGGTATTTTTAAGGTTTTGGGTAATGGTAAATCTATTGTTTGTAAAGCAGCAGTTGATTTTTTGTGTGACAATTTGATGCCAGATAGTTTTTTCATTGTTGTCCTCCTTGGTTTATTTTTTGCATTGTATCCAGCAAAAGCTTTAATATTAAGCCTGTTACAATTCCAGCAATACAGCCGGAAATTATCATAACAGGGAAGCAGATTAAAACTGATGAGGTTTTCATTAATTGTGATGCTATAAAAAGTTGTCCGAAATTATGGGAAATTGCACCTATAACACTCATAAGTATAAGAGATGCATTGGTCTTTTTATAAAGTAAAAGCATGATTATATATGAAAAGAGTCCGCCTGCTAATGACATAAAGAAAGCGGTTACGCCTCTTGTCAGAAGAACAAAGACAGATTTCAGAATACATATTGCAAGACCATATTTCCCGCCCATCTCTGCCATTGAATACATAACAGGTAAATTAGAAAACCCTGGTTTTACACCAAGTGGAAGTGGGATAAAGCTTTCAGCAGTGGAAGCACCGGCAGAGAGTGCCAAAAGAATTCCGCATAAAGCAATATTTCGGCTTTTCATATTTTAATCTCCTGTATAGTCAAATAGTTATAAGTTTCGACCGTTGCGACGGTCGACCAAGGCGCTGCCTTTGGAAACCGCAACCCTTTAAAAAGGGTTGACCTAAATTATGCGACATTCGTCGGGGTTAGTTTACTTCGCCCGCGTCACGCTGCTTTTTGAAAAAATTGAGTAAACTTTTAAATCGCCGTTCGGCGGGTATATTCAACTTTCTCCGCCGATTTATCTATTCGACTGTAATTTCAATTATCAGTTTTTTTGGTAAGCAAACTATTTTTTCATCAGTTTTTGAAATATATCCAGTGTTAACGCAAATTTTATCAGGACAATCAGAGCTTCTAACTCTTATTTTGCCGTTATTAACTTCAATTACAATACCATCTACTACACTTAATGTGTAGCCATGATTTTTTTCAGCAAGATTTACTGACTTAACTACATTTCCATCAACTGATATTACAGCGGTTTTTCCGCTTTTTCCTAAGTATTTAAATGCAACAAAAAAAGCAATTGCAATAAAAATAATAGCTGATATTAATATAACATCATGTTTTTTTATAAACTTTTTATTCTCTGAATGTGTCATCGTAAACCTCGAAATTGAGACCTTCACTTATGTATAGCTTTTGGTTTTTATCAGCTGCAAATATTTTATAATCTTCGGATTTAAGGTACTTTTCAATGTTTTTACTTCCGTCTATAAATATTAATGTCGAAAGAAAATCAGACTCTATTCCGCTTTGGCAAAATACCGTAACAGTTGTAAGGTCAGTTTCAGTCGGATAACCTGTTTTTGGATCAATTATGTGACAATAGGTCTTTCCGTCTGCCTCAAAATAACGCTCATATCCTCCTGATGTCGAAACAAAGCATTGAGGTGTTTTTACACTCGCAAGTATTCCACCGTTAGGATTATTAATATTTACATCGAAATTATTGTCACCATAAAGTAATATGGACGAGCCAGTAGAAATATACGTTTTTCCACAGCTGTTTTCTTTTAAATAGTATAAGCAAGTGTCTAGTGCTGCACCTTTTCCAACTGCACCAAAATCAATTGCACAGCCATTTTTAAGCTTAGCTTCATGTTCGGTTAAAGCGACATTTTCAATATTGATTGTATTTAATGCTGATTCTATTAGTTCTTTTTCTGGAACTACTGGTTTTTCTGCTGTTACGTTCCAAAGGCTTGTAAGTCTGCCGATTGTTATGTCCGTCAGGTTACCGTATTTGCTGTTTAGTAAAAGTGTATCACTGATAGTTTTGTAAAGAATATCTGAGGGGATAATTATACCGTCTGTATTAAGTTTTGAGGTTTCACTATTTTCATTATTACAGTCAAGGGCGGACTGATATTCTTTGAAAATATCAGAAATTACACCTGTTATATCACTTTGACTTCTGACGGAAACAACAGTATCCATTGCGAAAAAGTCTGTACGGTAATCATAATTTTCGATTGTACCCGTCAGAGAATTCTTTGAAACTATAAAAACAGCCACGAAAAATGCTAAACATACTAGAATAAGCGCTGAATTTCTGACGTATTTTTTAGAAAACATTAAAAACCCCTTTTTTTTTCAATGTAAAAATGCTATAATAAACATTATGGCTTTAAGGAAGCACTGATTAATATTGTGCGTAAGATCTGCAAGCAGATTGCGTGCAAAGCCGTTAGGCGTGATTTAATCAGTGGTTACTTAATAGGAAGCTATAGCTTAAAGAATCGTTGATTTTATCCTCAGTTAATTTTATGAGCGATAGAAGTGAATGAGAATCAGGGAAGTTATTTGCAAGCTCTGAAATGGTAATCTTTATACCGTTTTTACTGCACTTTCTCTTTATTTCCGCACTTTCCCTTGAAATAATGCATTCGCTTAAATACTCTGATTCCTCTGTTGTAACTTTAAATGCAGTTTTATTATTTTCGCTGTTGGAATTGTAAATAATTCTTAATAGCTTGTAAAAGCTGGCTGTCATATATCCTATGATATTTTCTGTTACATCATGTTCTTCACAAAGTTTCATGATAATATTTCCAGAATCATTGAGCATTTTTGTAGTTTCATTTATATCACCTGTTTCTTCAGATGAAGATGTCACCTGCATTTGTGGTGAAGGAGAGCGTCCAAGAAGATAATCGCATGAAACACCGTAATAATCGGCTGCTTTACAAAGAAACTCCAGACCGCATTCTCTTATGCCCTTTTCGTAATGCGATAACAGAGCTTGAGAAATTCCCAAATCTGATGCCGCTTGTTTTTGACTGATTTTTCTTTCTTTTCGTATCAGAGTTATGATACGGTTAAAATCTGAATTCATAAACACCATCCGTTCTTTAATTAAAACTGTATTAAAATTATATAACAGAATGTATAAAAAAGTAAAGTGGATGATTATTACATTTTTCGCTGATTTTCACATGATATTTTGTAGAATATATTAGCATAGCGAATTATCGTCAACTTATTTATGCATAATAACCAAAAATCTTATAGTAAAAAGGAGATTGATATATGAAGGGTTACAGATTAAGCATTGTAAGGCATGGTCTTACACAGGCTAATGACACTGGAATTTACATAGGAAGCCGTACGGATTATTCACTTTCCCAAAAAGGAATAAACGCACTGTGGAATAAAATGGACGAATTTGACTATCCTAAAGTACAGAGGGTTTATTCTAGTCCAATGAAAAGATGTCTTGAAACTGCCGAAATAATTTTTCCTTACAGGGAAGTTCAGATTGTTGAAAACATTACTGAGCTTGATTTTGGTGAGTTTGATGGAAAAAGCGTAAACGAGCTTATAAATCGTGAGGATTATCAGGATTGGCTCAAGGGCGGTTCTCCTGACAAACGACCTCCGGGTGGTGAGAGTACAGAAGAACTTTTGATGCGTCTTTATCTGGGACTTCATGAAATTATAACAGATATGATGAATGAAGATTTAACTCATTGTGCTATAGTTACTCATTCTGGTATTATCACAAGTATGCTTTCAGCCTTTGGACTTCCAAAGATTGATGCTAAGGAATTGGCTTGTGCATCAGGTGAGGGCTTTGAGATTATTGTAACCACAAAAATGTGGCAGCAATCTCAGGCGTTTGAAATTCTTGGAAAGATTCCATACTATAAAGAATAGCAAAGCGAGCAGTATGACACTGCACCCAATCGCCGTTCGGCGGAGAAAATTAACTAACCCCGACGAATGTCGCATAGTTTAGGTCAACCCTTTTTAAAGGGTTGCGGTTTCCAAAGGCAGAGCCTTGGTCGCTCTCCGCAGAGAGCGAAACTCTTTATCGTTCAAGCGCATTTTTTCTGGTGAATTGTCGCCATAGCGACAAGAGGATTCTTTTTTGCAAGTAAAAAAAGAATCCTAAGTAACAAACGTCGAGTTCTACCAATTTTTCAAAACTCCCGACAGGGGGAAAGTTTTGAAACGCCAGAAAAACTGATTCTTGCGAGTTGACTTAATAAAGAACTTTTGAAAAAAACTAAGTTTGGCAGCTTAAATAAATTCCAAAGTCTTAGCTAGTTCCTGTTCTTTCTTTTTTCTATCGCAAAATAGAAAGAACCAAAGAAAAAATGCTCTTCTAAGGCTATAAGATTTCGCTCTGCGGAGCGACCAAGGCTCTGCCTTTGGAAACCGCAACCCTTTAAAAAGGGTTGACCTAAACTATGCGACATTCGTCGGGCAAAGTGAACTCGTAATATTTCGCTCGTTGCGACGAGCGACCAAGGCTCTGCCTTTGGAATCCGCAATTTTTGAAAAAATTGCGGAAACTTTTGATGTCGCTTCGCTTTGGGTGCAGTTAGTTAACTGTCACCGCCAAACATCGCTTTATCATGCGTTTTCCGTCTCTACATACCGTTTATAACGGAAATATCTGCTTGAACGGAGAGATTTTTTATGAGAATATCTGAATATCGAAATGTTGCTAAGACCTATTTGAAGGGTCGCTATGGAGAAGCCTTTATTGTTACGGCACTCTGCCTTTTTGTGTTTATTACATTTAAGGCGATTAGCTTTGTGATTTCTTATCTTGCTGGGAATATACCGTTTTCTCCAATTATTGAGGCAACTGAAACAGTTATTTGCTTCGTGGTTATGACACCATTGCTGACAGGTGGTTTCTGGTGGTTTTTTCAGACAGCGTGTGATGAGGACAATAAAAATTTACTCAAGCTATATTCGGGCTTCCGTCTTAACGGACGTGCAGTATTGCTATATGCTCTTATGTGGGCAAAAAGCTTTTTTTCTCTTTTTCCTTCAGCAATTTGCTGGACTGCGGCTTATATTTTTTTCTATGGCAGGACTGGACTTAGTGCGACTTATTCTCTGTTTGCATCATTCCAGTGCATTATGCTTGGAATAGCTTTTTTGGGATTATATTTTAGTACGTTTGCGTCAATGGCACTTGCACCATTTATATTTATAAGTCATCCTGACAGAAACCCGTTTGGTGTATTAAGGAAATCTGCAAAGCTTATGAAGGGGAGAAAATCTAAATTTTTGAAACTGTTATTCAGTTTTGTTCCCGTTATGCTTTTAGTTGTTACAATTCCCTTCGTTATGCCAAGGGTTGCAATGTCAGCAGCTATTTTTGCAAAAGAAAATATGACGGAAAGGAAAGAAATTTTAAATTGACAAGTGTAGATAATCATAATCTTATATTTACATCAGAGCGAAAAGCTGTTCTGAAGGATTTTCTTATAAACGACTGCAAGGTTTCCAAGCGACTTATGACCAAGCTTAAACAGGTAGAAAATGGAATTACTGTTAACGGTGCTCATAAAAGAGTGATAGACAGCATTGATATAGGTGATGTTGTTGAGTTGAAGATTGAAGATAAGGGATTTCTTGAAGGAAACCCTAAACTTCATGTTTCAAAGGCATTTGAAAATGAAAACCTTGTGGTTTATGATAAGCCGTTTGGAATGCCTGTTCATCCTTCTATTAAGCATCAGGGTGACACGCTTGGCAATTGCTTTGCTGCTGATTACCAAAGTTTAAAATTTCGTCCCGTTAACCGTCTAGACAGGGATACGTCAGGATTGTGTATCATTGCGAAAAATCCTTATTCCGCTGCGATTTTACAAAGTAATATTGAAAAAACTTATTTTGCAGTGGTTGAAGGCAATATTACTCACGATGGAACGATTGATTTGCCAATCGCAAGAGAACAAGACTCAATTATAAAAAGAGTTGTGAGGGAGGACGGACAACGGTCTGTTACCCACTATACTATTATAAAGGGAAATGAAAAGTTTACACTCTTGAAAATCAAGCTTGAAACTGGAAGAACTCATCAGATCAGAGTTCATTTTTCACATATAGGTTATCCTCTGGCTGGTGATAATCTTTATGGTGGGGATACACAATACATAAAAAGGCAGGCACTTCACTGCGGAGAACTGGTTTTTAAAGAACCTGTTAGCGGTGAAATAATAAAAATCAATTCAGAAATATCTAATGATATGAAAAATATTATTGATTAAGGCAATACCGCACAAAGATTGTGCGTATATTGCGACGTCAGATTTTTCGTTAGATTGTATAAAAAATCCGAAGGCATACTGGGGTATGTCAAGGAGTTTTTGTGCAAGATTACGGAAAATCTGCTAGCAAGATATGTGCCAAGCCGTCAGGCGGGCTTTGTGCGGTGTTGCCTTAATATAAAAGGAGATTATTATGGAAAAAATAGCAAGCTTTCAGGTGGATCACAGAAAAATTGACGTTGGTATGTACATATCAAGAGTTGATGGTGATATTATAACTTACGATATCAGAATGGTTAAGCCTAACGGTGGCGTTTATCTTGAAACACCATCAATGCATACAATTGAACATCTTTTTGCTACTTATGCAAGAAGTACTGAATTCAAAAAAGGCATTATATATGTAGGGCCTATGGGTTGCCGTACAGGATTTTATCTACTTACAAGAGGACTTTCACATGAGGCCGCAATAAAGCTTGTTAGAGATGCTTACAAGTTTATCTCTGAATATGATGACAGAATTCCTGGAAATTCAGAGGAAGAATGTGGGAACTATAAAGAGCATAATCTTGCACAGGCAAGAAAGGATGTACTCCCTCTTTTGAATGCAATTGAAAATTACACTGTCGATATGTTGGATTATTCTTGGCACATTAAATAAATTTTAACTTCCAGAATTGTGTGGTCTGACAAATTATTGTCGACTTTTGAAATATGCTTATAAATCGACTTGCATTTTATTGTTAAGTTGTTATAATAGCTTCGTGATGTAACCTAATTGTAATATTTGTAATGATTTGTTACGAACATCGAAAGGAGCTGTTATTATGGATCAGAAACGTCTTGAAAATAATATATCAGACAAAGACGTTTGCCTGAATGAAAACAATAAAAAGCGTCAAAGAAGAATTTATACATTTCTTATGAATTGTGCTGCGCCACTTCTGACAGTTATATTCCTCGCTGGAAGTGCTTGCTGGGCTGCGGAAATGCAGTATAGCAAGGTTTCAGAGTTTGATAGCAATCCAGAGGCTGCTGCTGTTTTATCACCTGAAGGAATCGTTTCAAATACAGCAGGATATATTGAAACAAAACTTCCTGTAAATGTGGATATTCCAGGTATGACAGAAAACACTGGTGCGGAACTGATTGAAGCGTGTGGAGTTTATATAGACAATGAATTCATTGGAGCAGTTGTAAGCGGTGAGCATATTGAAGAAGAGCTTGATTTAATGCTTGAGAACTATAGAAATGATGACAGTGTAATAAACGCTGATTACGTAGTTGAAACTGATTTGAAACCTGGTGTTTATCGTTCGGCAGCCCTTGTTTCAGCCGATGACATGACTAAATACCTTACTGGTGAAAAAGAAGTTTTAACAGAATATACAGCTGATAAAGATGATACCCCTGAAAAGCTTGCAGAGGATTTTGGTATGACTGTCGAGGACATCAAAGAACTTAATCCTAAAATTGATAAGCTTGAAGAGGGAGAACAGGTAAAGGTTAAGGAAACAGTTTCAGTTCTTCCAGTTAAGTATACTTGTGAGGAAACCGAGGAAGAAGAAATTGATTACGGAATGATATCTGAATCATCGGGCGATTATTATAGCGGTGAAGAAGCCGTTATTGAAATGGGCGAACGTGGAAAGCGTGTGAGTCATTATGAAGTAACTTACATTGATGGCACAGAGGTTTCAAGAAAGCTTAAGGATTCAGAAACAGTCATGGAACCAGTTTCTTATGATGAAGATAGTGATGATTATTACGACGATGAAGAAAGTGATGATTACTACGATTCAGAAGAGCTATATACAGAAAGCATTCCAGACACTGAGGAAGTAACTGTTTCTGGTTCGTTTATCTGGCCTGTTAACGGTGGATATGTAAGTGACCCGTTTATGAGCGACAGAAATCATAAGGGCATGGATATTGCTGCTGACAGCGGTACAGATATTTATGCCGCTGATGGCGGAACTGTTATTGAGGCTGGCTGGAATGACGGCGGTTACGGTTATTGCGTTGTAATTGATCATGGCAATGGCTATGTAACACTTTATGGTCACGCAAGTGAAGTTTATGTTTCAGTAGGTGAAACTGTTTCTGCTGGTGAAGTTATTGCGGCAGTCGGAACAACAGGAGATTCAACAGGAAATCATTGTCACTTTGAAGTCAGATATAGCGGAAACTATTTAGACCCTGCTTCTTTTATAGGTGGGTAAGCAATATGATGTTGCATTAATTTGGTATTTGGCGATGTTAGTGAACACAATCAGGTAAAAAGCGGGTTCTTTTTACAATTAAAAAAAAGAACCCGCTAACTATTCTTATGATACTCAGATATACTATTATATAGTATAAAAATGAGTGAAATAATGTATATGTCAAAATGCACAAAATCCCAATCTAAAAGTTAATGAGCTTTTACAAAGTATTTTTGAAAAAAATCTCAAAAACACTTGCATTTGGTATGTCCGTGTGTTATAATATATGAGCGTGATTGCAACAGATATGCGATGAAGCAGAAGGTTGCTGACGGTTTGTCAGGTAATTTCTGTGGAGTATGTCCGATTTTAAACCGGGCGACTGAAATATTCGAACACAGTTAGTGTCATTCTTTAAAAGCTTGAAAAAGCTTTGTGATGATGTAATTGTGTCCTGATAACAGTAACCCGAATTCGCAAGAGTTTGGGATTTTTTATTGTTAAGCGTGGGAAACACACGGGAGCGTGTAATATTTCAATTCCAGCCCCCAAAAAATAAGACCTAAGGAGGCGAAAAAAGTGGCAGTCAACGAAAAAATCAGAATCAAGATTAAGGGTTACGAACATGCTAAGGTAGACGCAGCAGCTGCTAAGATAGTTGAAGCGGCAAAGAGAAGTGGTGCTAGAGTATCTGGTCCAATTCCGCTACCAACAAACAAAGAGGTTATTACAATCCTCAGAGCGGTTCATAAGTACAAGGACAGCCGTGAGCAGTTTGAAATGAGAACACACAAGAGACTTGTTGATGTTATCAGACCAACAGCTAAGACAACGGATGCACTTCAGAAGTTGGAAATTCCAGCTGGCGTGGACATCGTAATGGAGCTTAAGTAATAAGTAATCCAAAACCCCTGATTCCGCAGAAAAAACCATGCGGAATATGATGATGAAAATCATCGGTCATGTTGACGGAAGGGTCAACCAATAACCTAACAGGAGGAAAGATACATGAAAAAAGGTATTATCGGCAAGAAAATCGGTATGACACAGATTTTCGACGAATCAGGCAAAGTTATTCCAGTAACTGTAATTGAAGCCGGTCCTTGTGTTGTTGTTCAGAAGAAAACTGTTGAAAACGACGGTTACACTGCTGTTCAGCTCGGATTCGGTGAAATGAAGGCTAATAGAGTTAGCAAGCCGATGAAGGGTCACTTCGACAAAGCAGATGCTGCTTATAAGAAGAAACTCAAGGAATTCAAGTTTGATGATTGTGAGTCAGTTAACGTAGGGGATATCCTAAAGGCTGATACATTTGCTGTTGGCGACATCGTTGATGTTAAGGGAACAAGCAAGGGTAAGGGCTTCCAGGGTACAATCAAGCGTCATAACAACTCAAGAATCAAGGAAACTCACGGTTCAGGTCCTGTACACAGACACGCAGGTTCAATGGGATCAGCTTCATCACCTTCAAGAATCTTTAAGGGCAAGGGTATGCCAGGTCATATGGGTCATGAAACAGTAACAGTACAGAATCTAGAAATCGTAAAGATTGATGCAGAAAATAATCTTATCGCACTCAAGGGTGCAATTCCAGGTCCAAAGGGCGGAGTTGTTACTATAATTGATAGTGTTAAGGCTTAAGAAAGGAGGACGCATATATGTCAAAGGTTTCAGTTTTTGATATGGCAGGAAAGCAAGTTGCAGAAACAGAACTTTCTGATGCTGTATTCGGTATCGAACCAAACGAGGCTGTAATGCACGCTTCAGTTGTGAATTATCTTGCTAATCAGCGTCAGGGCACACAGTCCACACTGACACGTACAGAAGTTCGTGGCGGCGGTAGAAAGCCATGGAGACAGAAGGGTACCGGTCACGCAAGACAGGGTTCTATCCGTGCTCCTCAGTGGGTTCACGGCGGTATCGCTTTAGGCCCTAAGCCAAGAGATTACAGATATACACTTAACAAGAAGGTAAGAAGAATCGCAATGAAGTCTGCTTTATCTTCAAAGGTATTGGACGAAAATATCATCGTTCTAGACGCACTGAATTTAGATGGTTACAAGACAAAGACTATCATCAATATGCTAAAGGCACTTAACGTTGAAGGCAAGGCTCTCATCGTAACAGCTGAAGCAGATCAGAAGGTAGTAAAGAGTGCATCTAACATCCCAGGCGTTAAGACAGCAGCTGTAAATACACTTAATGTTTATGATATTCTAAACTACGATAAGTTCATCGTTGTTAAGAATGCTGTCGGAATAATCGAGGAGGTGTACGCATAATGAAAGCACCACAGGACATCATCCTGAAGCCGGTTATTACCGAAAGAAGCATTGATTTGCTTCCAAACGGAAAATATACATTTAAGGTTGCTAAGGATGCTAACAAAGTAGAGATAGCAAAGGCAGTTGAATCACTTTTCAACGTTGAGGTTACTAAGGTAAACACAATGAACTGCAATGGACGTACAAAGCGTGTAGGCAGATTTGAAGGTAAGAAGGCTGACTGGAAAAAGGCTATCGTTACAATAAATCAGGAACCTGATGCTAAGAAGACAAAGTCTTCAATTGAGTTCTTTGATGGTTTGTATTAATAATTAATACAAACAAGATAGTATGGGAGTGATGCTCCCGCAAACAACGCATTTAAGGAGTTTAAACAATGGCTATTAAAACCTATAAACCGACTACTCCTTCACGTCGCCAGATGACATGTACTGATTACTCAGGCTTGTCAAAGGTTGCTCCGGAGAAGAGTCTGCTTGAACCACTTAAGAAGCATTCAGGTAGAAACAGCTACGGAAGAATCACAGTTCGTCACAGAGGCGGCGGTTCAAGAAGAAAGTATCGTATAATCGATTTTAAACGTGATAAGGATGGCATGGACGCTAAGGTTATGACATTAGAGTATGATCCAAACCGTTCAGCATTTATCGCTCTTGTTCAGTATGAAGATAATGAGAAGAGATATATCCTTGCACCAAACGGCCTGAAGGTGGGCGACACAATTCGTTCAGGTTCAGATGCTGATATTAAGGCTGGTAACGCACTTGAAATGTCTGATATCCCAACAGGTACATTCATTCATGCGGTTGAGCTTTATCCAGGTAAGGGCGCACAGCTAGTTCGTTCTGCTGGAAACATGGCACAGCTTATGGCTAAGGAAGGCAAGTATGCACTTGTTAGACTTCCATCAGGCGAGCTTAGAAATGTTCCAATTAACTGTAAGGCAACAATTGGACAGGTAAGTAACATTGACCATGAAAACGTTAACATCGGTAAAGCCGGAAGAACACGTCATATGGGATTCAGACCAACAGTTAGAGGTTCTGTAATGAACCCATGCGATCACCCACACGGTGGTGGTGAGGGTAAATCACCAGTTGGACGTCCGGGACCTGTTACTCCTTGGGGCAAGCCAGCACTCGGCTACAAAACCCGTAAGAAGCATAACCGTTCTGATAAGTTTATTGTAAAACGCAGAAACGGCAAATAAGCTGAAAGGAGGAACTGATTAAATGAGCAGAAGTATTAAGAAGGGCCCTTATGTTCAAGAGGTTCTTTATAAAAGAGTTTTGGCTATGAACGAAGCTGAAGAAAAGAAGGTTCTAAAAACTTGGAGCAGAACTTCAACAATTTTCCCTGATTTCGTTGGCCATACATTTGCAGTTCATGATGGACGCAAGCACGTTCCAGTTTATGTTACAGAGGATATGGTAGGCCACAAGCTCGGCGAGTTTGCACCAACCAGAACATACAAGGGACACGCTGGTTCAAAGACTACAAATAACGGTAAGAAATAGCGGAAGGAGGAGTTCAAATGGAAGCTAGAGCATATCTGAGAAACGCTCGTATCTCACCTAGAAAGGTACAGGTTGTTCTTGATCTTATCAGAAACAAGCCTGTTGACTTAGCACTTGCTACTCTCAATTATACACCAAAGGCTGCTTGCGAAATACTCGAAAAGCTTTTGAAATCCGCTATTGCAAACGCTGAAAACAACAACAACATGAATAAGGATGACCTTTACGTTGCTGAATGTTTCGTTTGCCCAGGACCTATAATGAAGAGAATCAGACCAAGAGCACAGGGCAGAGCATATAGAATTTTGAAGAGAACATCACATGTTACAATTGTTCTTAAAGAAAAAGAATAATCCCAAGGAGGAAGAATAATGGGCCAGAAAGTTAATCCGCACGGCTTACGTGTCGGCGTTATTAAAGATTGGGATTCTCGCTGGTTTGCGAATAAGTCGACTTTCGGAGACACTCTTGTTGAAGATTACAACGTTCGTAACTACATTAAGAAGAACTTGTATACAGCAGGCGTTCCAAAGATCGAAATCGAAAGATTCGCTGAAGATAAGGTTAGAATCCACATTCATTGTGCAAAGCCTGGTATCGTAATCGGCAGAGGCGGCACAGAGATTGAAAAGCTTCGTCAGAAGCTAGAAAAGATGATGAAGAAGCAGGTTGCAGTTAATATTGTTGAGGTTAAGAACCCTGATATTAATTCACAGCTTGTTGCTGAAAAGATTGCGCTTGATCTTGAAAACAGAGTTGCTTTCAGAAGAACAATGAAGCAGGCAATCGGCAGAGCAATGCGTTTGGGCGCTAAGGGTATCAAGGTTATGGTAGCTGGTCGTCTAAGCGGTGCTGAAATTGCTAGAAGTGAAACATACCACGAGGGAACAATTCCTCTACAGACAATTAGAGCTGATATTGATTACGGAACTGCTGAAGCACATACAACATACGGCAGACTTGGAATCAAGGTATGGATCTACAGAGGCGAAGTTTTGAAGGGCGAAGCTGCTAAATCAGAAGACTCAAGAAGAGGCGGAAGAGATAACAGAAGACGCAATAACAATAACAATTCAAGACGTGATAACAAAGGAGGTAATCAGTAATGCTACTTCCAAAGAGAGTTAAATACCGTCGTGTGCACAGAGGTCGTATGACCGGTAAGGCTACAAGAGGTAATTTTGTAAGCCATGGTGATTTTGGTCTTCAGGCAACTGAGCCAGCATGGATCACTTCAAATCAGATCGAATCAGCCCGTATCGCAATGACACGTTACATCAAGCGTGGCGGTCAGGTTTGGATCAAGATTTTCCCTGATAAGCCTGTAACAAAGAAGGCTGCTGGAACTAGAATGGGTTCTGGTAAGGGCGCACCTGAATATTGGGTTGCAGTTGTAAAACCAGGCAGAGTTATGTTTGAAATTGCTGGTGTTCCAGAGGATACAGCAAGAGAAGCTATGCGTCTGGCTATGCACAAGCTCCCAATTAAGTGTAAATTTATTACAAAAGAAAAGCAAGGAGGGGAGCAGTAATGAAGGCATCTGAAATCAAAGATATGTCAGTAGAAGAAATGAACGAAAAGCTGACCAGCTTAAAGGAAGAACTTTTTGCGCTCCGCTTTCAGCTTGCTGTAAACCAGCTTGACAATACAGCACGTTTAAATGCTGTTAAGAAGGATATCGCAAGAGTTAAGACAGTTATGCGTGATATCGAAATCAAGTCAAGTGTTCAACAGTAAGAAAGGGAGGATTTGGCTATGTCTGAGAGAAACCTTAGAAAAACAAGGGTTGGTAAAGTTGTAAGCGACAAGATGGACAAAACTATCGTTGTTGCTATCGCTGACAATGTTAAACACCCACTTTATAAGAAAATCATCAAGCGTACAGTAAAGCTAAAGGCGCACGATGAAAACAACGAATGCCGCATTGGCGATCGTGTTGAAGTTATGGAAACACGTCCTTTGTCAAAGGATAAGAGATGGCGTGTTACAAACATAATTGAAAGAGCTAAGTAATTTTAATAGACGAGGAAGCGGTTATTAATATACGCTTCTGAAAGGAGGAACTCGCTGTGATACAAATGCAGTCTTACATGAAGGTTGCTGATAACACTGGAGCAAAAGAGCTTATGTGTATCAGAGTTCTGGGTGGCACACGCAGAAGATATGCAAATATCGGTGATGTAGTGGTTGCTTCCGTTAAGAAAGCAACACCCGGCGGAGTTGTTAAGAAGGGTGACGTTGTTAAGGCAGTTATCGTTCGTTCAGCAAAGGGTCTAAGAAGAGAAGACGGCACATATATTCGTTTTGACGAAAATGCAGCTGTTATCATCAAGGATGACAAAAACCCAAAGGGAACACGTATATTCGGACCTGTTGCAAGAGAGCTTCGTGACAAGGATTATATGAAAATATTAAGCCTTGCACCAGAAGTATTATAATGGAGGTGTCATGATGAGCAAGTTAAACGTTAAAACAGGTGACACAGTCGTTTTATTGACAGGTGATTACAAGGATAAGTTTGAAGACAAGGGTAAGAGAAAGACTGGTAAGGTTCTAGAAGTTAGTCCTAAGGAAGGCAAGGTAATCGTTGAAGGAATCAACATGATTACTAAGCACGTTAAGCCTAACAGAATGGGCCAGGCAGGCAGCATAGTAAAGGCTGAATCTCCTGTTTTTGTTTCAAAGGTTCAGATTGTTTGTCCAAAGTGTGACAAGCCTACAAGAGTTGGTCACGGTTTTGAAGAAAAGACAAACGCAGCTGGCGTTACAAAGAGAACACCAGTAAGAATCTGCAAGAAGTGCGGACACAATTTCTAATAGAAGGAGAAACGACATGGCAAGATTAAAAGA
>JAVBRC010000009.1:0-8805 GCA_031548405.1 Oscillospiraceae bacterium
CACACGTCTTTTCGGCAAATTTCCCCGTATACTTCGTTAAAAATCCTTGAAAGGCGCAAGCATTCCTGCGGATTTTTGCCTTGTCTGCGACGAAATTATGCCTGAAAAATCCGTGCACTTTCTTGTGAAGACAGGTTCTAAGAATAAATGAATAAAATGGCTATTGTTTTTACGCAATAGCCATTTTATTATTGCAAAGCCGCTAGAAAAATGCATGGATATGAAATTCTAAGTTCTTGTTATTTTTACATTTATTTGTTATAATAATAAAGGTTAATACTTTGGGACATTTTCATTAAAAGGAGGTTTTATGAAAAAGGTACTTTTTAATATTACTGGAATGACATGTTCAGCCTGCTCCGCCAGAATTGAAAAGATTTTGTCAAAAATGGACGGAATATCAGAAGTCACAGTGAATTTACTTACAAACAGTATGACAGTTTCCTTTGACGAAGAAATGCTTAACGAAAATGATATTATAAAAAAGGTTGAGGGCATTGGTTATGGTGCAACTTTAAAATCTGACACAAAAAGGGAAGTTGTAAAGCCTAGAAGCGATGTCAATCAAGAAACGGATAGCCTACGAAAACGACTGATTATTTCACTGATTTTTACTATTCCATTATTTTATATTTCAATGGGTGAAATGATTGGTCTGCCTATACCTGATTTCTTAACTGGTATGGGAAATTCGTTAATTTATGCATTTACCTTATTTTTACTCGCATTGCCTGTAATATCTAGCAATCGGAAGTATTTTCAGAACGGTATTAAAAACCTATTTAAGCTTTCGCCTAATATGGATTCATTAATTGCAATTGGCTCTGGTACTGCTTTTATTTATGGTGTTTATGCTGTATATAAAATTGGCTGGGGACTTGGGCATGGTAACATGGAAATGGTTCATAAATTTTCAATGGACTTATATTTTGAATCCTCTGCTATGATTTTGACGTTGATTACTTTGGGTAAGTTTTTTGAAGCTCGTGCTAAAAGCCGTACCACACAATCAATTTCAAAGCTTATGAATTTAGCACCCAAAACAGCAGTTGTCATTCGTAATGCAGTTCAAACGGAAATACCAATCGAAGAAGTTGTTGTTAATGATGTTATAATTGTAAAGGAAGGTACATCTGTTCCAGTTGATGGTGTCGTTATTGATGGACATTGTGCGTTGGACGAGTCTGTAATTACTGGTGAAAGCTTACCTGTGGAAAAAAACATCGGCGATAACATAACTGCAGGAACAATAAATCAATCTGGCTATTTAAAAATGACAGCAAAAGCAGTCGGTAATGACACTGCACTTGCTAAAATCATTCAGCTTGTCGAGGAAGCAACATCAAGTAAAGCACCAATATCCAAGCTAGCCGATAAAATTAGCGGTATATTTGTACCTGTTGTTATCCTTATTTCTCTTATAACACTTATTTTATGGTTAGTTACTGGAAAGGGTTTCGATTTTGCTTTGACAAATGCCATATCAGTTCTTGTAATTTCATGTCCTTGTGCGTTAGGACTTGCCACACCAACTGCTATTATGGTTGGTACTGGAAAGGGTGCATCAAATGGAATTTTAATCAAATCAGCTGAATCACTTGAGGTTTTGCATGGTATTAATGTTGTCGTTTTAGATAAAACGGGAACAATCACTGAAGGTAAGCCTGTTGTGACTGATATTATTGCAAAGGGTATCACTCAGAATGAACTGCTTAACTTTGCCGCCTCTCTTGAAAGTATGTCTGCACATCCGCTTTCAGTTCCCATTGTTGAAAAAGCAATCAAGTCCAAAATGAGTTTAAAGCAAGTGAATGATTATAAGCTGATTGCTGGACAAGGGATTATCGGAAATATGGATAATATACCTGTTTATGGTGGAAATAAACGCTTGATGCAGGCAAATGGCATATATATTGATGATTTTGCAGAAACAGAAATGAAAATGACGGCTCTTGGTAAGACCTTATTATATTTTGCAAAAGAAAAAACACTATTGGGTGCAATTGCAGTATCGGATACTGTTAAGCCAACAAGTAAAGAAGCCGTCTCTGAATTAAGTAAAATGGGGCTTGAAGTTATAATGCTGACGGGTGATAATAAGAGTACTGCTGAGGCTATTCGCAAGGAAGTCGGACTTAGCAATGTAATTGCTGAAGTTCTTCCGGAGGACAAGGAAAATGAAATAAGAAGATTGCAAGGGTTGGGTAAAAAGGTTGTTATGGTTGGCGACGGCATAAACGATGCTCCGGCGCTTGCTCGTGCTGACGTTGGAATTGCAATTGGAGCAGGAACTGATATTGCAATTGAGTCTGCTGATATTGTGCTAATGAAAAGCGATTTATATGATGTTGTAACAGCTATAAAACTGAGCAAAGCAACAATGCGAAATATTAAGCAAAACTTATTTTGGGCATTCATTTATAATGTAATTGGAATACCAATTGCTGCCGGAGTATTCTATAATATTTTCGGCTGGCTGTTGAACCCTATGATTGCAGCTGCTGCAATGAGTTTCAGTTCGGTTTCAGTTGTCACTAATGCGTTGCGACTTAACTTTTTTAAACCGCAACGTGTTGAAATAAATAATATTAAGGAGGTTGAGAAAATGACAAAAGTTATTAAAATTGAGGGTATGAGCTGTATGCATTGCTCGGGAGCTGTTACTAAATCGCTCAATGGTCTGAATGGAGTTAGTGCAGAGGTTAATCTTGAAGATAAATCTGCAACAGTTGAAGTGTCCGATTCAAGCGTAACAGACGATATTTTGCGAACTGTAATTGAAGATGCTGGTTATGAGGTATTGGAGATAGTATAAGCATAGTAATATTATATTCAATCACTGTTGGACGTTAATGTCAAAGTTTTTAAAACAAAAAATGTCAAGCATTCAGAAACAGAATGCTTGACATTTAATTTTATAAAGTTGTTCAGTTACAAGAAATCTATGTTTTATCTATATACCCTAAAACAAAATCCTTATTTTTAAAATTGCTGAAAAACAACAGCCTATGACTTTTATCAGCCATGATTTTATCTGCAGTATCATAGCAATCTGATTGATAGTGAAAACGAGCAAGTTCAACACTATCTGAATGTTCATTCACAAAATAGTATATGTCACGCTGTTTTTCTGTCCAACTAAGAGCCTGATTCTCATATGGAACCACAATGTGAAGCTTGATTTTGTAGTCAAGTTTTAGTTTACATATTATTTCAGCTGACCAAAGGGTAATGCCGTATTCACAGTTAACATAAAAGTCTGTAACACCTTTGCAATATTCATTCCAGATTATTTCATAGAGCTTGTATTTTAATGAAGTAAAAGCTTTTTGGTTTAGGCTTTTTAAAATAAAATCCCATTTTATTTTATCTGCAATTATTGTACAAGTCATAATTTTCACCTCCTATTATACATTACAGTTTATTTTTAGACTATGTTTAAGTAAGCAAGTATAAATTATAATATAAATAGTCGATAAAATGATAGTATACACTCCATTGTGGAAAACAATGAAAGACCGTGGGATAACCACATACATATTAATTAATAAATATAAGTGAAGGAAATTTTTTTGTTTATAAGTATCATGCTATTTATTTATAACATACATCATAACATATAAATACGTTATAATTCAAGTTATAATGTATGTTGAGGTGATAAAATATGGACGAAAAACTTATGATAACTAAAAAAGCTAATTTAAAGGGCGATGATGGATATAAAGTTTTTTCTATAAGGATTAAAGAAACAACGGTTAAAACACTTGAAGATATTGCAATAAAGACAAATCGTTCAAGAAATGAATTAATTAATATGATGCTTGAATTTGGTATAGAACATTATATTATTGAAGATTAATTAAAGAAAGCCATCAAACTTGTAAAAAAGTTTGATGGCTTTAAATTTTGTTTTAGGCTACTTCGTAATAAATACCGTCAAGAATTATTCCGTCAACAAGAGTTAAATCCATAGGCTTTTTAAACGATGTCGCATAAATTGAAAGGTCATAATCAACATCTGGATTTTGGACAGTGCTCAGCATAAATCCGCCATTACAATCCCCTTCAGTGTCAGATGTAAGAAGATCTTTCTTAGTACCATCTTTCATAACAAGATAAAGTGAATCTATATCTTCATCATTTACTATTTTAGTGTAGTAACTGCCGTATTCATTTTGTCCGCTCTCATAATAACCACAGTTTTTACCGTAAATCATGATACTCATAGGAGAAATTTTTATACCTGTCGGTTTGTAGTATTTATTTGGTGCATTGCCATTATCTATTTTTATATCAGTAAGCTGAACAGATTCCGTTACATTTATTTCAAACTGGTTTTCCCATTTATCTGGCAAATAATACTTTAGCAACATGGAATCTGTACCAAAATTTTCTCCCGAGGTTGTACAAGAAACCTTAAAAACACGAACGTTTTCACTTGAATAGTCTTTTATTTCGTCAACTGTACAACCATAGTTCACGCCATAAAGAGCGCAATTATCATCTTTAAGGCAACCCATTAATTTAGGTGTATTCAACTGATGTATAATTAAATAGTCGTCAAGCCAGTCCTGTCCCTTTTCATCAAGGGCAGTATATTCTAAGATAGCGTCTGACGTGATTTTATCTGATAAAACTTCCTTTACTGACATTCTGATATGCCCGTCAGTATCTGAATACACATCACTTAAAATCTGATTTTCCACAATATTATCATCATTCAACAGTCCATAAAAGGTCTGTTTAATTTCATCTGCAAAAACAACCGATGACATTAAAACGCAAAATGCAACAGCAACTACACCATATCTTATTTTAAACTTGTGTTTCTCTTTCTTTTCAGAAAGTATATTTTCGAGCATTTCATTTTTCTGAGCTTCGGTCGGATGAATGTGATTCATTATTTCAACAATTTTTTTCATGTTCTTTACCTCCGATTAGTTTACTTAATTTCTTCTTGGCATAAAAAAGACGGGAACGGATAGTTGATTCCTTAGCTTTAAGAATTGATGCAATTTCAGTCAGCGAGTAGCCCTCGTAGTAATGGAGATAAACAACGATTTTGTGCTTTTCGGGTAAATCAAGGAGTAATTCAAGAAATTCAACGTTTTGTGTATCGTCCCAATATTCCTGTTCTGGCAAGCTGCTGATATCAATCTTTGGATGGCGAAGAGAAAAACGCAGTAAGCTTTTACAATGGTTGCAGGCTGTTATAATAAGCCATGCTTTTTCTTGTTTTGTAGATTGAAACACTGGTTTACTGTTCATCAACTTTATGAACACTGCTGAAACTGCATCCTCACAATCGTGAATATTTTTCAGATAAGAGAAACAAAGTCCGAAAATATCATCAACGTTCCGCTCATAAATTTCCCGTATATATTCATTTGTATAGTCAATGGGCATAATCTTCACCGTCCTTTATATATAAAACGCATGAGGTGGTTAAAACGTTGAAAAAAGTTTTGTAATGCTCTTTATTTACGGTATGATAGTGGTGATAGTTTAATCGCCCCGCCGAACGGCGCTTTAAAAGTTTATTCAATTTTTTCAAAAATTGCGGTTTCCAAAGGCAGAGCCTTGGTCGCTCTCCGCAGAGAGCGAAACGCCTTATCGTCAAAGCGCATTTTTTCTGGTGAATTTTTGCGAATGCAAAAAGAGGATTCTTTTTTGCAAGTGAAAAAAGAATCCTAAGTATGCCTACGTCGAGTTCTATTTGCCTTTCAAAACGCACGATAGTGGGGAAGTTTTGAAACGTCAGAAAGTCTGAATCTTGAAAGTTTAATAACCCTAGGAATTAGAAAAACTAAATCTTGCAAGTTAACTAACCCTCAAACACTTCACGAGTTCTCCGTTCTTTCTTTTTTCTATCGCAAAATAGAAAGAACCAAAGAAAAAATGCTCTTGAACGATAAAGAGTTTCGCTCGTTGCGACGAGCGACCAAGGCCCTGCCTTTGGAAACCGCAACCCTTTAAAAAGGGTTGACCTAAACTATTTTCGCTTCGCTTTGCGTGCAGTTAGTTAACTATCTCCAACAATTCAACTTAACTTCCGACGTTACATGAGTTCTCCGTTCGGCGGGGTAGTTGAACTGTCAACGCCGAATGGCTGCAGCAAACTTCTCGTTTTGCTACAGCCATTTCATAAAATTATATCTTATTCTATATTATTCAACAGAATTAATGAACATATCATAAATTCTACGGATTGCCTCATCAAAGTCTTCTTCACCAATACCGATAATTACATTTAACTCACTTGAACCCTGATCAATCATCTTTACGTTAACTCTTGCGTGAGCCATTGAAGCGAATATTCTTGCAGCAGTACCACGGGTTCTTCTCATTCCTCTACCCACAACTGCAAGCATTGCAATGCCCTTTTCAAGCTCAATCTGGTCAGGTGCAACTGCTTTTCTGATTTTTGAAATAACTTCGTCTTCCTTGCCCTCAATATCACTATAAGGGAAAATCATTGAAAGTGTATCAATACCAGATGGCATATGCTCGATTGAAATGTTTGCTTCTTCAAGTATAGTCAAAACCTTGCGGCAGAAACCAAGCTCACTGTTCATCATTGCTTTTTCAATATTGATAGCAGCAAAACCCTTTTTACCAGCAATACCAGTTATTGTATACATATTAGATTCATCATCAGTAACGTCTGAAACAATCATTGTACCCTTATCTTCAGGGCTATTAGTATTCTTAATATTAATTGGAATACCAGCAGTTCTTACAGGGAAAATTGCGTCCTCATGAAGAACAGTTGCGCCCATATATGAAAGCTCACGAAGTTCTTTGTATGTAATAACGTTGATAGCCTTAGGATTATCAACAATTCTAGGGTCAGCAACTAAGAAACCAGAAACATCAGTCCAGTTTTCATAAACTTCAGCCTTAACAGCACTTGCAATAATTGAACCTGAAACGTCAGAACCGCCTCTTGAAAAGGTTCTTACAATTCCGTTTTCATCTGCACCATAAAAGCCAGGAATAACTGCTGATTCAACGTTCTTTAATCTTGATCTAAGCTTAGGTTGTGTTTTATCATTATTAAATGTTCCGTCATTATCAAAAACGATTACTTCGGCAGCATCAATAAATTCAAAGCCTAAAAACTTCGCAATAATAATACCGTTTAAATATTCTCCACGGCTTGCAGCATATTCACTGCCAGCTTTTGCTGAGATATTGTTTTTGATAGTTTCAAATTCATTTTCAAGAGAAAGCTCGATTCCAAGATCTTCAATAATACCGTTATAGCGGTCAGCAATAGCCTGAAATGCATTATTGATACTCTTGTTTTCCATTGCAAGCTTGTTGCAATTATAGAGCATATCTGTTACCTTAACGTCGTCAGAATAGCGCTTTCCAGGTGCTGAAGGTACAACAAATCTACGTTTTGCATCACTCTTGATTATATTAGCAGCCTTTGTTATCTGGTTTGCGTCTGCCAGACTGCTGCCACCGAATTTTACAACTTTGACGTTCATATATTTCTCCTTAAATACCTTATTTCTCATACTATAATAGTATATTGTATTTGTGACAAAAAATCAAGTGTAATAGATAACAAATTATCCCTTTAATATTCGTGTGCTTTTGGTGAATACGCTTGTATGCGGAGGACGGACAGATTTATGTTGTTATATTTTTGTTAAAATCGGCTTTTTTATCTTATTAAATAATATAATGTGGTAAGATGTGTAATATACACTAACAAATGTTAAATATTTGTATAAGCATACGAATATAATTTATTTTGTTGATTATATAGAGATTAACTGTTATAATAAAGTTAAGGCAATACCGCACAAAGATTGTGCGTATATTGCGACGTCAGATTTTTCGTTAGATTGTATAAAAAATCCGAAGGCATACTGGCGTATGTCAAGGAGTTTTTGTGCAAGATTACGGAAAATTTGCTAGCAAGATATGTGCAAAGCCGTCAGGCGGGCCTTGTGCGGTGTTGCCTTAATTACATATACGATAAATCATGGCATATAAAAAGGGGGAAACATGAAAAAACTAATAATTTTATTATCTGCATTTTCACTTTTAACGGCTTGTGGAAGTGATAAGAATATTTCTGAGATGGCTCAACTAAACAGTGAAATAGCGACAGATAGTGTTGAACAAACAGAAGATGAAACCATTGAAAATACTATGGAAGGTACTGTGAATATAGACGTGTCACCAACAGAGTCTACAACCAAGAGTCGCCGAGATAGAAATATATGCGTCAATATTGATGAAACCATTAGATTTGAAAGTTTAGAAGAATTTGTAAATTATGCTGAATCAGCCAATATAACTGAAGATTTTATGCCTAAATATGATGGGTATACTGGTGAACAGATTATATTTGAAAATTTTACACCTTTAATTCCAAAATTTGATGAAACCAAGTATGAGTTAACTGATGTTAAATTTATTGTAAGTAGTTATGTATATTATTTTAAAAATATTAACGATAACAAACATATTCATTTTTCTATATCATATGACACAGTTTATCATACCTACGAAGAAATGGTTGAAGTAGCCAACATGAACCTTGCCGTTGAAGTTGAAAATATAGAAACAACTGTCTGGGGCGATACACAAGCACTTATACGCTCTATTCCATTTACTGACCCAGTAGAATACTCTATATGGGCAATGATTGATGAAAATAATAGCATCTATTTAAGTATGGAAAATATGACGCCTTACGAGCTAACGGCTTGTTTGAATGAATTTACGTTTGAATAGGAGAAGATTATGAAAAAAATATTAATATGTTTATGTTCTATGGTA